>JAGOBN010000597.1 GCA_017999235.1 Anaerolineales bacterium
CTCGACCAGGGTGACGAGTTCGGCGCCGGCCGCATACTCCATCAGCTGCGCCTGGTCATCACACCGCAGCAGCCGCACGGCTCCGTGACCGTTGAAAAAGCGCATCGCCACCGCGCCGCGCTGCTCCTCCGTCTCGGTGGGAACCAGCAGTTTGAGGATCACCGTCTCAGCGGCCTGCGTGACGGTGTAGATGTGGCTGGTGGCGGTTTGCGTGAGAAACCGCGGATTCGAGAGCTCCCACGCGGTCAGGTAATAGGGCAGTTTTTGATGGTCGTTCAGGTCGGCCAAGCTCACCCTCCCAGGTTTTAATCCAGACCGCCCGCGCTGGCCGGCGGGGCCAGCCGCTATCTTGAGACAGCGTCGAGAAAAAATCAAGCCTCCGGTAAAGTGGGGTGTATTTCTGTTTCGTGGTTAATTTGGTGAGCGGGCGGCCAGCGCCGGCTGCCAGTCGACAACGGATGGCCGGCGGCATAGCGGATCAACGGATACAAACGGATCGAGCGCATCCGCTTCCCTTCGTTTATCCGTTGGGCGAGGCCGCTGGACGGCCGAGCATCCGTTGTCGACCCCCGGCCGGCCAAAAATGAGAAATGCACCCGTGACGTGGGCGGAAGGCCGCCGGCGGAGTAAGCGGGTTGGCCGTGGGAGCGCTTGGAATGAGATATATTAGACCGCCTGCGCTTGGTCAACACAGGTTTGGATAAACAGCAGAAGGGTCTCACATGCGCGCGTCACACCCCCCCATTCCCCCTGGACATTGGCTGCTGGGCCATCTGCCCGGCTATCAGGCCGATCAGCTGAGTTATGAAAAGCACCTGGCGCGCACTTACGGGGATGTCGTTCACGTCCGCTGGGCCAACCAGCACGCCTATCTGGTCAGCCATCCGGAGGACGTGCGCCGGGTCCTGGTCGACGAGGCCGATAAATTCGACAAAGCCCCGATCTACCGTGAGCTGTTGTCCTACTTCCTGGGGAACGGCCTGTTGACCAGCGACGGCGACTTCTGGCGCCGGCAGCGCAAGCTGGCCCAGCCGGCCTTCCATCACAAGCGCATCCTGGCCTACGCCCAGGTCATGGCGGATTACACGCGCCGGCAAATGGCGGCCTGGCAGCCCGGCCAGGTGCGCGCCATCAACCAGGACATGATGCGCCTGACCCTGAGCATCGTGGCCAAGACCCTGTTCGACGCCGACATCGAGGCCGAGGCCGGCCGCGTCGGTGAAGCGTTGACGGCGGTCCTGGAGATCACCAACCACCGCATTCAGTCGCCGCTCCAGATCATCCCCGACTGGCTCCCGACCCCGGAAAACCGGAAGCGCAAAGCCGCGGTTGAGCTGCTGACGGCCCTGGTGATGAAGATCATCAACGAGCGCCGGGGCGACGGCGTGGACCGCGGTGATCTGCTCTCGATGCTGCTGCGGGCCCAGGACGACGCCGGCCAGCCCATGACCGACCGGCAGCTGCGGGATGAGGCGGTGACGATCGTGCTGGCCGGCCACGAGACCACGGCCAATGCCCTCACCTGGGCGTGGTATCTGCTGGCTCAGCATCCCGAGGTGGAGGCCAAACTGCACGCCGAACTGGCGCGCCAATTGGGAGACCGCCAGCCGGCCCCGGACGACCTGCGCGGGCTGGAATACGCCGAGATGGTCATTAAGGAGGTGATGCGCCTCTATCCACCGATCCCGTCGATTGCGCGGCAGGCCAAGACCGAGGTCGCGCTCACGGAGTACACGGTCCCCGCCGGGATGATCGTCACCATCAGCCCGCACATCCTGCACGCCGATCCGCGCTGGTTCCCGGACCCGGGCGTCTTCCGGCCCGAGCGCTTTGCCAAGGCGAACGAGGCCGCGCTGCCCAAATATGCGTATCTGCCCTTCAGCGCCGGGCCGCGCGTGTGCATCGGCAACGGTTTCGCGCTCCTGGAGGCCACCCTGATCCTGGCGGCCATCGCGCAGCAATACCGCCTGGAATTGGAGCCGGGCCAGACGGTGCGCGCCCACGCCGCGCTCACCCTGCGGCCGGCGGCCGATCTGCGGATGCGGGTGACGCCGCGCCGGCCGGCCGCGCCGGGGGCGGGGGGTTAGGGGATCAAGCGGCCGGCGCGCTGGCGCAGCAACGGCTCGCGGATCGCCTTGGCTTCCAGCTTACTCGCGCCCAGGAAGGTTGCAAACCGGGCGAGCCCGCGCCCTAGCGCGCCGGCAAAGGCCTCGTCCTTGCCCAGGGCTTTGGCCTCCAGCCACAAGCCCAAGATGACCAACGTGTTGGTCGTCCGGTCGAGTTTGCTGTCGAACCGCGCGACGAGCCGGTCGCCCCACAGAACAGGCAGCGTGTAGTAGCCGTACTGGCGCTGGGGCGCCGGTTTGTACACCTCCCAGACGTAGTCGAAGCCGAACAGACTCTTGGCCCGCCCGCGGGCGCTGACGTGATCGAGCGGCGCGAGGAAGACGGCCTCTTCGGTCGTGTTCGTCTCCAACGGCGTCCAGGCCTTCGGCAGGCGTCCGGCGCTCAAAGCGCGCAGGGTCGGGGCGTCGCCGCCGAGCGCGTAGTGCATGGCCTTCCAGCCCTCCACCTGTACTTCAATCAGGTCGCCGTCGGCCAATAGCGCCCCGAGCACCTTCTTCGCGGCGCGGTCCGGCTCACCGCGCCGAAACGAGTCGCTCGTTCGGCTCAGCCGCGCCAGGCCGTTGAAGCCGATTTCTTTCTTTACCAAGAAGCGGTCCGTCTCGGCCTCGTCGCTCTCGCGCCTCAGGTGCGCGGGCGCGACCTGTTCGGTGAGGGCGTACACGCGCTCGAAGCGGTCCCGATGGTGGGTCATCACCTCGCCCGTGTACCACAGATAATATAAGGCCAGCGCGCTGTCCTTGCGGCCGCGATAACTCGACGTGCGGGTGCGGTGCGCCATGGCGAAGTCGCGGTTGCTCACCACGCCCCGCTCGCGCAAGACCGCCCGCATTTCAACGATGGCCTCGGCGTGGTCGTGGGCCAGGCGGCGCAGGCGCGGGTCGCCATAGTCGCTGTCACGCTCGCGGCGCATGACCACGCGCCAGTACGGCAGCTCGTCCATCGGCCGGACGGCTAACCAGCTGCCCCAATCGAAGAACTGGCGCTGCTGGTAGGTGACGGCCTCCCACAGTTCGGGGGTGTAATCGAGCACGCGGCTGTGCAGCGCAATGTCCTGGCTGCGCGCGAGGATGTGCAGCGGGTCGAGCTGCAAATACTCCATCGCGCGCATAGCGTGCTCCGTGCCGGGGAAGCCGCGCCAGCGCCGGCCGGGCCACAGGCCCTGTTTGCCAAGGATAAAGCGCCGTGCGGTCTCAAGA
>JAGOBN010000598.1 GCA_017999235.1 Anaerolineales bacterium
GCTCGGCAAGGCCAAAGGCTTCGCGTCCAAATTGTTTGGCAAGGCCAAATCCGCGCTGACGCCCAACGAGACCGAGGCCCAGAAGCAGCAGCGGCTTGAGAAAGGAGTGCGGGCCGGCGTGGGAGCGGTCGAACGGTTGAGCGGCAATAGTGTGACGGGCGCCCTGATCAACCCGGTGCTGGGCGCGGTGCGTCTGCGCTACCGGCTGGGCGTGCTGGAAGCCACGGTGCAAGAGGGCTATTGGACGGTGCGCGGCGAACTGCAGCGCATGGCCAAGAAGACCAGCAAGAAAGCCGGCCCCCCCGTGACCCTGACCCTGCCGACCACCCTGGCCGCGCACGAGAACGTGGCGGGGCCGGGACGGGGCCACACCAAGGCCAAGCATGTCGCCAAGGATGATGCTTTTTTGCGCCAGCGGCTGATCAATGAGATTTCGCCGCCGATTCCGGCGGCGACCACCTTTGCGGATGAAGCGGCGGCCGAAGCCCTGATCAACGCCCACCTCACCGCCCAGCAGACCGCCATTGAGACCTGGCTGAAAAGCGCTTCCGGGGCGCCGCATGTGATCAAGGCGCCGGCGCCCGGGGCCGGCCAGGGGTTCAAGCGTCCCGCCGTCAATCCGCTGGATGCGGCCGCGATTGCGGCCCAGCCGAAGGCGACGTTTGACAAAATTCGGATCGTTCTTCGCAAAGGCGGCCCGGCCGGCTGGTATATCCTGACGGCGATGCCCGACTTTTGAGGCCCATCTCATGAACCCTGCTGATCGCGAGACTCTCTTTCAATTTCTGGGCGGCTACTGGTATGACCGTGAAGAACCGGACGCCGCGATTCTCCAGGAATTCCTGGCGGACGTGGACACGCAGACGGCCCAGCAGCTGGTCCGGTGTCTGCGCGATTTTCTGGCGTCGCCGGCCGAATCCGAGACCGCCAAGGCCGCCTTTGTTCGCGATCTGGTCTGGCGCTGGTTCCCGCCCGACTCGCCGGAGGCGCCCTTGCGCTGGCTGACCGGCATTGCCGATCAGCTCACAGCGCTGCTCAGTCTGCCTCCCGCCGAGAGCGCCGCCGGCGCGTAGCCCTGTGACTCGCCTCACAAGCGTCCTCTCCGTAAGAAGTCCTGGAGGACGCGGGTGAGATACCGTGCCGGCCCCAAAAAGACGGCCCAAAGACGCCGCCGGCGCAGAATTCTAACGAACCAAACAAAACGGTTAGGAAGCCGCCACCGCTGCCCGCCCCAGCGGCCTTTTGGCATGGATCGTGCGATCAATGTAGGCGCCAGGACGCGCCGGCCGCTATTCGGTTCAATGTGCACCCATGATTGACGACCTCGACGAGGCCCTGCGGCAACTGATCATCCGCGAACTGCCGATCAAAAACGGCGACGTGGATATCGCTTTTGAGCAGCCCAAGCGGGACTGGTCTTCCCGGCTGAGCCGGCCCACGCTGAACCTCTTCCTCTATGACCTGCGCGAGAACACCAAGCTGCGCTCCAGCCAGCCGCTGTGGGAGAACGTGCGCGAGCCGGGCGGCGCCACGGTGCAGAAGCGCCGGCCGGTGCGCGTGGACCTGCGCTATTTGATGACGGCCTGGACCAGCGAGGCCGAAGACGAGCACCGCCTGCTGACGCGGGCGTTGATGGCGCTCTTCCGTTACCCCCATCTGCCCGATGACTTGCTGCCGGACAGCCTGCGGGATCAGCCCGTGCCGGTCCCGCTGCAGGTGGCCCAGGCCGAGAACCTGCCCAACACCAGCGACGTGTGGAGCGCGCTGGAGAACACGCTGCGCGCCGCCATTGTCCTGCAGGTGACGCTGGCGCTCGACCCGTATGTGGCGCTGCCGGCCGGCCGGCCGGTGCGGACGCGGGAACTGCGCGTGGGCGTGGCCGATAACCCCGCGCTCCAGCGCTTGAACAGCGCGGTGGGCGCGGCCGAGCACTGGACCATCGGCGGGCAGGTGCGCGGGCCGGCCGACCTGCTGACGGGCCTGCGCCTGACGCTGCTGGAACGCGGCGTGGAGGTGCCAGTCCAGGAAGAAGGCCGGTTTGCCATCGGCAATCTGCCGGCCGGCCGGTACACCTTGGAAGTGGCCGCCGCCGGCCGCCCGGTGCAGCGCCACGCGCTGACCGTGCCGGCGCCTGATTATGACCTGGAGCTGGGCTAGCCCCGGCCCCGGAGAGGAGGACGACGCTCGGCGCGCGCTAATGCCATCCCGTCCTGGAATGATCCTTTATCCACATGCATGGCCTGAAGCCAGGCAAGGAGAACAAGATGCCTGAGTATTTGTCCCCGGGAGTGTACGTTGAGGAAATTGATCGCGGCCCCAAGCCGATTGAAGGCGTGGGCACGGCCATGGCCTGTTTCGTCGGCTTCACCGAGAAGGCGCAGCTGGTGGAGCAGGTGGATGGTGAGACCGTCACGCGCGATCTGCTGAACAAACCGCAGTTGGTCACCAACTGGACGCAGTACGTCGAGCGCTTCGGCGGCTTTGTGGATGGCGCGGTCACTCCGCTGGCCGTCTATGGGTATTTCCAGAACGGCGGCTCGCGCTGCTATGTGGTCAGCGTGCGCTCCATCCCCAAGGCCACGGCCGCGCTGCTCAACACCGACGGCCGGCCGCAGCTCCTGCTGCAATCCAAGCAGGCCGGTTTTGGCGGTCTGCGCTTGCGCGCGCGCGTGGAGTACCCGGCGGCCAGCGCCGGCGCCCCGGTGTCCTCCACCTCGGCTTTTAGCAGCAGCAGCGGCGGCGAGGCCGCCGACGACGCGCCGGCCGCGCCCACGGCGCCGGCCAGCCTGGGGTCAGCCAGCTCCAACGGCCAGGCGCCGTTTACGCTGGTGATTGAGCGCGAGAAGCTGAGCGGCGGCTGGCAGGCCCAGGAGACGTTCAAGGACGTCAAGCTGGTGGAAGTGACGCTGGACGATGGCGCTAAGCGGCCGGCCGTGGCGTTCGCCAACAACCGCGCTTCCCAGCTGGTGGATGTGCTGATCCCGGACCCGGCCCAGCCGTTGGCGCGCCTGTGGCCGCGCGAGCAGCAGCAGCCCTTCACCATCGAGAACCGGCTGCTCTCCGCGCCGACCTCGTCCGAGTTCCAGGGCGATGTGATGGAGCGCAGCGGGGTGGAAGGCCTGGAGGCCATCGACGACATCACTATGGTGGTGCTGCCCGACCTGATGACCACCATGCCCGGCCAGAAGCTGGATATGAGCATGGTCAAGGCCGTGCAGAACATGGTCATTGCCCACTGCGAGCGGCTGAAGGACCGCGTGGCCATCCTGGACGCGCCGCCGAATATGTCGCCGCAGGCCGTTAAGAAGTGGCGCATGGA
>JAGOBN010000600.1 GCA_017999235.1 Anaerolineales bacterium
GGCCGAATACGGCGTGATCCGCACCTATCTGGATTGGCTGACCAGCCTGCCGTGGAGCCAGATCACGGCCGACAACCTGGATATCCAGCACGCACGCGCCATCCTAGACGAGGATCATTTTGGCTTACAGGATGTCAAAGAGCGCATCCTGGAGTTCCTGGCCGTGCGGAAACGCCGCGGGGAACTGCAGGCGGCCGGCGCCGCGCCGGACGCCGCCGTGGATCATGTCCGGCGCGAGCGGGAGGGCGTGATCCTGTGCTTTGTGGGGCCGCCCGGGGTGGGCAAGACCTCGCTCGGCCAGTCCATCGCGCGGGCCATGGGGCGCAAATTTGTGCGGATGGCGCTGGGCGGCGTGCGCGATGAGGCCGAGATCCGCGGCTTCCGGCGCACCTACATCGGCTCGATGCCAGGGCGCGTGATCCAGAACCTGCGCCGCGCCGAGACGCGCAACCCGGTCTTTATGCTGGATGAGATCGACAAGCTGGGGACCGATTTCCGCGGCGACCCGGCCTCGGCGCTGCTGGAAGTGCTGGACCCCGAACAGAACCGGGAGTTCCGCGACCATTACGTGGATGTGCCGTTCGATCTCTCCCAGGTGATGTTCATCACCACCGCCAACACGCTGGAGCCGGTGCCGGCCCCGCTGCGCGACCGGATGGAGATCCTCAGCCTCTCCGGCTACACCGAGCGCGAGAAGGTGGAGATCGCCAAGCACTACCTGGTCCCGCGCCAGCTCAAGGAGAACGGCCTGCGGCTGGGTGAAGTGGTCTTCACCGACGAGGCGCTGCAGGTCATCCTCCGCAGCTACACGCGCGAGGCCGGCGTGCGCGGCCTGGAGCGCCAGATCGGCGCCATCAACCGCAAGATTGTGGTGAAGCTGGCGGAGGCCGGCCTCGGCGCCGTGACCGTGACGGCCGCGGATGTGGAAGCGTACCTGGGCCGGCCCGAGTACTTCCACACCGAGGAAATCGCCGAGCGCACGTCGATCCCCGGCGTGGCCACGGCCCTGGCATATACCCCGGTCGGCGGCGATATCATGTTCATCGAGGCCACCCAGATGCCGGGGGGCAAGGGCTTCCAGCTTACCGGCCAATTGGGCGAGGTGATGCAGGAATCGGCGCGGGCCGCGCTCTCCTATGTGCGCGCCAACGCCGCGGCGCTGGGGCTGCCGGAAGATTTCTTCGCGCACGCGGATATCCACCTGCATGTGCCGTCCGGCGCCACCCCCAAGGACGGCCCGAGCGCGGGCGTCACCATGGCGGCGGCGCTGGCGTCCCTGATCTCGGGCCGGCCGGTCCGCAAGGATGTGGGCATGACCGGCGAGATCACCCTGCGCGGGCAGGTGCTGCCCATCGGCGGGGTCAAAGAGAAAGTGCTGGCCGCCCACCGGGCCGGCCTGCGGACGGTCATCCTGCCGCGCCGCAACGAGAAGGATCTGGCCGACGTGCCGGATGAGGTGCGCCGCGAGATCAACTTTGTTTTCGCGGAGCGGGTGGAAGATGTGCTCAACGCCGCGCTGGAGCCGGCCGCCAAGCGCCGCCGCGCGGCCCGCGCCCCACAGCGGAAGCAGCGTTAAGGAGACCTCGTGGCCAAGCGAATCATGTTAGTGGACGACGACCGCACCCTGGCGTCCTTGATCAAGACCCTGCTGGAACTGGACGGCTATGACGTGACGATTGTGGCCCAGGGCGCCCAGGTGCTGGCCCAGGTGGCGGCCCAGCGCCCGGACGCGGTGGTGATGGATGTCCACCTGGCGGACGGCGACGGCCTGACGCTCCTGCGCCAGCTGCGCGCCGACCCCGCGTATCAGAGCCTGCCGATCCTGATGGCTTCCGGGATGGACCTGGAAGACCAGTGCACCGACGCCGGCGCCACCAGCTTCATCTTGAAGCCGTACCCGCCGGACCAACTGACAACCACCCTAGAGAAAGTGCTGGCGTGACCCGTTCGACTCCTTCTTCCCGTTCCAAACGCGCCACGCGCACGTGGCGCGCCGTTGACCTGCATCTGCATTCGCCGGCCTCCAATGACTATCAGGAGACCAACGTCACTTATCTGGATATCCTCCAGCGCGCCGAACAGCGCGGGCTGGATATCATCGCCATCACCGACCACAACACGGTGGCCGGCGTCCGCCGGATGCGCGACGAACTGCGCGAGCTGGAATTCCTGGAGCGGCTGGGCCGCATCCTGCCGGAGGAGCAGCGCCGGCTGGACGAATACCGCCGGCTGACCCAGAAGATCCTGGTCCTGCCCGGCTTTGAGTTCACGGCCACCTTTGGCTTTCACATCCTGGGGATCTTTCCGCCGGACACCCCCGGCCGCGAGCTGGAGCACATGCTGCTCTCGCTCAATATCCCGCGCGACCAGGTGGATCTGGGCTCGGCCAATGTGGGCGCCACCACGGATGTGCTGGGCGTCTACCGCATGATCACCGAGGCCGGCGGTATCGCGATCGCCGCGCACGTCAACTCCTCCAATGGCGTGGCCATGCGCGGCCTGAACTTCGGCGGCCAAACGCGCATCGCCTATACCCAGGATGAGAGCCTGGCGGCGCTGGAAGTGACCGACCTGGACCAGAAGGGCCGGCGCGGCTCCACCAAGGCCTTCTTCAACGGCTCCAAGCCGGAGTATCCGCGCCGCATGCACTGCATTCAAGGCTCGGACGCCCACCGCGTGCGCCGCGATCCCGCCAATGCCAAGAACCTGGGCATCGGCGACCGCGCCACGGATGTGTTCCTGGACGAGGTCAGCTTCGCGGCGCTGAAGGAGCTCTTCGCCAGCAATGACTTCGCGCGCACGCGCCCGCACTCGGCCTCAGCCGAGATGGAGTTTGACTACGTCCAGCAGGCCCGCGAAGAGGGCGCCAACATCGTCCAGGCCTTTCACGAGAGCGCGTCCGCCAA
Source organism: Anaerolineales bacterium (assembly GCA_017999235.1). Next base: position 2,907 of record JAGOBN010000600.1, read on the forward strand.
GGGCGGCAAACAGTACGCCGTCATCGCCGATGTCTGCGCGTTTGCCAACACCAACGGCGGCACGCTGTACGTGGGCGTGGGCGCCGACCCCAAGCAGGCGCCCCTCGGCGTGCCCGAGCCGAAGCAGGCCGTGGAAGAGCTGAAGACCGCCATCGACCGCATGCTGGCGCCGCGCCTGGAATGCACGGTGGACACCCAGGAGACGCGCGGCAAGACGATCCTGCGCGTGATTGTGCCGCGCGGCGACGACCCGCCCTACGCCATCGAAGATTACAAGTTCTACGTGCGCGAGGAGGCCGAGACCTCGCTGGCCGTGCGCGATGAGATCGTGCAGTTGGTCCTGCGCAGCCAGGCGGCGCGGCAAGGCTATCTCCCGCCCAGCGAGCCCCGGCCGGCGGCCCCCCCGCCG
>JAGOBN010000601.1 GCA_017999235.1 Anaerolineales bacterium
GGGTGAACGCGCGCGGCCAGCCGCCGGTAAGCGGCGCGGATCTGGGCCTCGGTAGCGGCGGCGGGGACACCCAGCACGGCGTAGGGGTCAGGCATGGCGCGGTCAGGAGGCGGGGAGATAAGCGGCCGGGAAGCGGCCGGCCTGGAATTCGGCCCGCAGCCGCGTCAAGGTGGCGCGTGCCGTCTGCGCCAATTCCGGAGTCAAGTGGCCGGCGGCCACGGCCGCTTCGAACTCGTCCCAGTCCAGCTCATGGAAAGCGCCGGCCGGCGTGACCCATATATCCAGAAATAGGTCGGTGATGTAATACGCGTCCGCCCTGCGGGTCAGGGGGGTGGTGATATCGCTGTACCGGCCGGCCAGGGCGCCCGTCTGGTCGTAGAACTCCAAGATATCGAAGTTCTCGGCGTAGAAGTAATGCTTGCGAATGGAGGTCAGCGTCTGCGCCTCCGGCAGCAGGCCCAGCCGCCACAGGCCGGCGGAGACGCGCGCCCGGTGCTCGGCCGGGATGACGGCGGCCGTGGTCAGCCGCTGGCCGTCGTCGGCCACCCGCGCCTCCGTGTAAAGCGACAACCCGCGCTCGGGGTCCAGGCGCTGATAATGAACGGTGATGACGTCCACGCCGCTCACCCTTTGAGCAGCTGCAGGTTGGCGGCGCTGGCCAGCAGGCGCTTGACGCCTTGCGCCTCAAACGCCACCGTCACTTCCTCGTTGTCGCCCAGGCCGCGGCTGGAGACCACCATCCCCTCGCCAAAGCTCGGGTGCTTCACGCGCTGCCCCATTTTGTATTTCGGGCCGGCCAGCGGCCCGCCGGCCTGGGGCGCTTGATCCTTAGCCCGGGACCCTTGGCCCGTACGGCCGGCCCCCGGCCCGTCTCCACTTAAATTGACCGCCCGCCCTTGGCCGGCCGGCGCGTCCCAGCGGGTGGCGCGCTGATAGCTTTCCGCGGCGCGCAGCCCATGGGCGGGTTTGGGGCCGGCCAGCAGTTTGTCCGGGATATCGTTTAGGAAACGCGAAGCCTCGCTGACGGATGAATCGCCGTACAGCGACCGCCGGAAAGCGCGCAGCAGATACAGCCGGTCCTTGGCGCGCGTCATGCCCACATACATCAGCCGGCGCTCTTCGTGCATGGCTTCCGGATCATCAAACGAGCGCTGGTGCGGCAGCACGCCCTCGTCCAGGCCCACGATAAAGACCACCGGGAATTCCAGCCCCTTGGCCGCGTGCAGGGTCAGCAGGATGGAGCCCTTGTCCGCGCCGGCCAGCGTATCCTGATCCGACATCAGCGCCACGCCTTGCAGGAACTCGGCCAGGCCCTCCGTGGCGCGGTCGGCGGCGGTGCCGCGCAGTTCCAGCACGTTCTCCCAGCGCTGCTCGCCGTCCTCGGTGCCATCCAGCAGATAGCCGCGATAGCTGATGCGCTCCACGATGGTGTCGAGCAGCTGCAGGACAGTCAGCTCGCCGCGGGCGCTGATCCAATGCTGGAGCATCAGGCCGAAGTTGGCCAGCGCGCTGGCGGCCTTGGCCCCGAACTGCGGCGCGAACACGGACTTGGGGCCGCTCTCGCCCAGATCGCGGACCACCTCGGCCGGCGTCAGGCCGGCGGCGCGGGCCGCCTCCTGCAATTGCTCCACCGTCTTGGCGCCGATGCCGCGCGCGGGGGTGTTGATCACGCGCAGCAGGCTCACCGAATCGGCCGGGTTGTGAACCAGGCGCAGATAAGCCAGCAGATCCTTGACCTCTTTGCGGCCGTAAAAGCGCTGGGCGCCCACCAGCTTATAGGGCAGGCGCGCGCGCACGAACTCTTCTTCCACCGCCCGGGACTGCGCGTTGGTGCGGTACATCACCGCGAAATCGCCGCGCTTATACGCGCCCCGGTCCACCAGTTCGGTGATGGTCTCGATGACGAAGCGGGCCTCGTCCTGCTCGTTGTAGGCCTCGTGGACATAGACCTTGACCCCGGCGCCGCGCTCAGTGAAGAGCTGTTTGCGCGTGCGGCCGGGATGCCGGTCGATCACGGCCATGGCCGCGTCCAGAATCAGCTGGGTGGAGCGGTAGTTCTGCTCCAGCAGCACCAGCTGATGGTCGCGGAAATCTTCCTGGAATTTGCGGACGTTGCGGTAATCGGCGCCGCGCCAGCGGTACACGCTCTGGTCCGGGTCGCCCACGGCGTACAGGTTGCGCTGGGCGGCCGTCAGATCGCGCAGCAGCGCGTACTGGACGGTGTTGGTGTCTTGGAACTCATCCACCAGCACATGGTCAAAGGCGCGCTGATACCGGGTCAGCACGTCCGGGTGCTCGCGGAACAAGCGCACCACGTAGATCAGGAGATCGTCGAAATCCAGGGCGTTGTTGGCCACCAGCGCCGCCTGGTAGTGCTGATAGACGCGCTTGGCGATCTCGGCCGCGTAGGTGCCGGCCGGGTACTCGTCCGGACCGATCAGCTCGTTCTTGGCGCCGCTGATCTTGGCCAGCAGGGAGGCCGGCCGGTACTTCTTCTCGTCCAGGTTCAGCTCCTGAACCGCCTGCTTCACCAGCGCTTCCTGGTCGCTCGTATCAAAGATGACAAAATCCCGCGTCACCGGCAGCAGTTCGGTTTCGCGCCGCAGCCAGCGCGCGCAGATGGCGTGGAAGGTGCCGATGGTCAGCCCGCGCAGGTCCTCGCCCAACGCCCGCTGCACGCGTTCCTTCATCTCATTGGCGGCTTTGTTGGTGAAAGTCACGGCCACGATGCGGTAGGGCGCCACGCCGAGATGATTAATCAGGTAGGCAATCCGCTGGGTCAGGACGCGCGTCTTGCCGGAGCCGGGGCCGGCCAAAACGAGCGTGGGACCGGGGGGCGCGGTGACCGCTTGCTGTTGCTGGGGATTGAGGCCGGTTAAGAGATCCATCGCGCAAGATTCTAGCATACGCCCTCCCCCTCAATCACCCAATCCCCCAATCACTCAATCCCCAATCCCAATCACCCAATCCCTAACCCCCCACCTTGTCACCCGCTCCCCTCTGCGGCTATACTCCCGCTCGAACTCGGAGCAGGGCATTCAATGTATATCGCCATCGAAGGCGTCATTGGCGTCGGCAAAACCTCCCTGGCGCGGCTGCTGCAGCCGGCCTTCAACGCCGGCCTGGTGCTGGAAGTCTTTGAGGAGAACCCGTTTCTCTCGGACTTTTACGGCGACCGGGCGCGCTACGCTTTGCAGACCCAGCTGGTCTTCCTGCTGTCCCGCTATCATCAGCAGCGCGAGGTGCCGCCGCTCCTGGCCGGCCAGGGCGCCGTCATCGCCGATTACACCTTTGCCAAGGACGCGCTCTTCGCGC
>JAGOBN010000599.1 GCA_017999235.1 Anaerolineales bacterium
TCACTCGGCGGCCGGCGGCGGTTACGGCCCATCCGGGTTCGGCAGCATCACGTCCCGGATGACGGCGGTCAGGTCGCGGTAGGAAGCGATGAAGGTCCGCAGCGTGCGGACGGTCGGGCCAAAGGAGTCGAACTCGTCCACGGTCAGCCCCGTCTCGGCGTAGGCGCGCCGAAAGTCCGGGAAGTGCGCGCCCAGCGCGTCCAGGACGGCCGGCGGCACGGGGTCATGGATCCGCTCCTTCACCTCCACCTCCGAGGCGTTGAACCGCACCTGCCATTCGTGGGGGATGGTCAGCACCACGTCGCCGCCGATCAGCTCCGACCAGTGCCGCTCGTGGCGGTAGGCGGCCGCCAGCAGCCGCGTGCGGTAGCCGCGCGTCTGGAAGAGCCGATAGGCCTCTTTGAAGCACGCCAGGCCGGCCCAATCCGCCACGCCGGGCGCCACCGCGATCTGGTCGCGCTGCTCCACGACGTGCAGCCAGTCATCGAGCCGGCCGATCATCATGGTGGCGACCGGCGTTAGACCGGCAGTGGCCAGCCCCGCCGCCGCGCGCCGCCGCAGCCCGCGCTCAACCGCCTCGGCCACGGCGATCACCTGCGGCACCGAAAAGCTCACGGTGGCGTTGATGTTGACGCCGTGGCAGGTCGCTTCTTCAATGGCCCGCACGCCGGCGGCCGTCACCGGGATCTTGACCTGCAGGTTGGACGCCAGCGTGTGGAAGTGGCGGGCTTGCTCTGTGAGGGCGGCGGCATCCCGGTAGAGCGTCGGATTCGTCTGGATGGAGAGGCGGCCGGCGCGCCCGCCCTCCCGCTCGAAGATGGGCCGCAGCAGTTCGGCGCCCTGGACGGCCATGGCCTCGATCAGCGCCCAGGCCACCTGGTCTTCGGTCCAGGTTGGGTGGTCGGCGATGAAGCCGCTCAGCCGGCCGCGCCAGAGCGGCGCTTCTTTTTTTAGGACACCGAGCACGATGGTGGGATTGGTGGTCGCGCCCACCGCGCCATGCTCAATGGCATAGGCCAGCTCGGCCAGGGAGCATGAGTCGTTCCAGAATTCGGTGGCTGTCGTGGCCACGGTTTGGTGCAGCGGCGATTTGTAAAGCGGGGTCATTGAAGCCTCCTGGCCGGCGCCGCTCATAGGAAATGCCGTTCGTCGGCCCGCCGGGCCTCCCACGCCTGGCGCGCGGCTTGCACGCCGGGCATGTCGCTCACTTCCGCCACCGGCACATCCCACCAGCTCTCATAGCCCGGCACGCTTTCGTAGCGGTCGCTGCGGATGTAGATCAGCGTGGTGCGCGGGCTGGCGTGCGCGGCCGCCAGCGCCGCCGCGTAATCGGCGGCCGTGCGGCATTCGATCACGTCGGCGCCGAGGCTGCGGGCGTTGGCCGGGTAGTCAATGTTCAGCGGGCGCACGGCCTCGCCGGCCGAATCGCCCGCCAGACCGCCGGCCTCCGGGTAGATGAAGCGGGTGCCGAAACCGTCCTGCCCCAGTGACCGGCTGAGGGCGCCGATGCTCTTGAAGCCGCCGTTGTCCCACAGGCTGACGATGAGCTTGCAGCCTTCCTGCACGGCGGTGGCGAGATCCGCGGAGAGCATCAAGTAGCTGCCGTCGCCGACGACGACATACACTTCCCGTTCGGGCGCCGCCATTTTGGCGCCCAGGCCGCCCGCGATCTCGTAGCCCATGCATGAATTGCCATATTCCAGGTGGAAGTTCTTGGGGTGGCGCGCCCGCCACAGCTTGTGGAGATCGCCCGGCATGCTGCCGGCGGCATTCACCAGGATGCCGTCCGGCGCCGAGAGCTCGTTGAGCAGGCCGATCAGCTCGCCCTGGCTGGGCAAGGGGGTGTGGCGGATGCTATAGATGCGCTCGACTTCGGCCTCCCAGGCGGCGTGCTGGCGCTGCGCCTCGGCGCAATAGTCGGCGTCCACTCGGTAGCCGGCCAGCAGCTCCCGCAGCTCATCCAGCCCGGCCCGCGCATCCCCCACCACCGGCAGCGCGTGATGCTTGTGGGCGTCGAATTCGGCCACGTTGATGTTGATGAAGCGCACGGCCGGGTCCTGGAAGGCGGTCTTGGAGGCGGTGGTGAAATCGCTGTAGCGCGTGCCAATGCCGATGACGAGATCGGCGGCGCGCGCCAGGCGGTTGGCCGCCAGGGTCCCCGTGACGCCGAGGCCGCCCAGGCACAGCGGATGGTCGTACCGCAGGCTGCCCTTGCCGGCCATGCTCTCCCCGACCGGGATCCCGGTCTGATCCACAAAGCGGCGCAGGCTTTCGGCGGCCTCGGCATAGAGCGTGCCGCCGCCGGCGACGATGAAGGGCCGGCGGCTGGCCCGGATCCAGGCCGCGGCCTGTTCCAGCGCGGCGCGGTCCGGCCGCGGCCGGGCGATGTGCCACACCCGTTTGCGGAAGAACGCCAGCGGATAATCATACGCCTCGGTCTGCACATCCTGCGGCAGCGCCAGCGTCACCGCGCCGGTCTCCGCCGGACTGGTGAGCACCCGCATGGCTTCCGGCAGGGCGGTGAGCAGCTGGTCGGGCCGGTTGAGGCGGTCCCAATAGCGGCTGACCGGCTTGAAGCAGTCGTTGACCGAGAAGTCCTGCGAGTGTTCGCTCTCCAATTGCTGCAGCACCGGCGCCACGTTGCGCCGGGCGAAGAGGTCGCCGGGCAGCAGCAGCACCGGCAGGCGGTTGATGGTGGCGGTGGCCGCGCCGGTGAGCATATTGGTGGCGCCCGGGCCGATGGAAGCGGTGCAGGCCAGGGTTTGGCGGCGGTTTTTGACCTTGGCGTACGCGATGGCGGCGTGCACCATGGCCTGTTCGTTGCGGACCTGGTAGTAGCGAAAATCGGGCGTCTGCTGCAAAGCCTGGCCAAGCCCGGCCAGGTTGCCGTGTCCGAAAATGCCAAAACAGCCGGCGAAGAAGGCCTGTTCTTGGCCGTCGCGCTCGGAGTATTGCTGCCGCAAAAACGCAATCAGGGCCTGCGCCAGCGTCAGCCGCCGGGTGGTCTCAGCCATGGAGCCTCCTCGCCGCGCGCCTTAATCGAGGGGATACACCGGCACGCGCGGGTCGCGGGTGTGATAACTGTGTTTGACCCAGGCGTAGCGGGGGTCATCAGAGGCCGCCAGGCTGTGGGCCGAGCCGGCCAGGATATTCAGGTAGTAGACGGTATAGCCGACCGGGGCGGAGACCGGGTGGTAGCCCTCGGGGATCAGCACCGCGTCGTTGTCGCGCGCGACCACCACGGCGTCAATCGGGTAGCCGGCGCGCTCCAGCGGTGAGTCCGGGCCGGTGTACACCCGCTGCAGGGCGTAACCC
>JAGOBN010000603.1 GCA_017999235.1 Anaerolineales bacterium
AGCGCGGCCAACTCAGCTTCATAAGCGCGCCGGCGCACGTCCGGGTCGGGGTCGTGGTACAGGTTCTGCACGGCCGGCAGAGGCAGCGGGCGCGTAACACCGGCCTGCTCAAACGGCACGCTGAGTTGCGAACAGACCGTGCCCTGGAGCTTGTTCCAGGCTTGGGCGCCGCTGACCCCCAGTTCGCCGGCCAGGGCCTCCTCGCCTTCGCTCATCAGATAGCGGCTTTGCTCGGCCGCTTCCTGCAAGAAGAAGGCGTGCTGCCGCGCGGCGGCGTCCGCGGCGCAGACGGCCGGCAGGGCGGCCGCGTTAACGCCCAGCCAGCCGGCGAAGCGCACGCCGATCTGTTCCAGGCGCACGCCTTGTCTTTGCAGCTTGGAATACAAGTGTTTGGCGGCTGCGTTGTATGAGTCGGTGGTGATGAAGGACCAGAGGTAGCTCCGCACGGTGGCGTAATGCCGGAGCGCGGCGTTCTGGCGCTCCAGATAGCCGGCGATGACGGGGGCCAGGGTGTCCGGGGCCGCGGCCGGCGCCGCGCTCGTGATCTGGTGCGCGGCGAGATACGCCTCCAGCGCGTCCAACTGTTCCGTCAGGGACCGCAGCCCCGCGGCCAGGGCTTCGGACTCCAGCCCCGGATAGACGTTCGTGAGGTCCCAATGCGGCAAGGGGGTGGCGGTCATCGTGTCTCCTTCAACAAGGCGGTCGGGGCCGGGCGGTGTCTCACCCAGCCGGTATTTTGGTCTCAACGGTTCCGCGCTGGCGCAGCCAGTCTTCCATGATTTCCCACAACACCTGTTCCACGCGCACCAGCTCAATGCGCTGGCCGGGTTCCAGGCCGATAAAGTCATACTCGGGGTCGGCGGTGATATCGCTCAGGGTGTAGTAAGTGCTGGCCAGCCGGTAGCGCCGGGCCGGCTCCAGCGGCGCGCCGTCCAGCCGGCACGCCAGCAGTTGATCGCCGGCCGGCCGCGTCAGATCGTAACGCAGGTCTACGTTGGCGGAGGCCGCCGGCAGGCCGAGCGGCGGTTCACCGCGCTTGGGGTTGAAGGACGCGGTCCGATACGGGGAGGCCAGCATCCGGTTGAGCAGGCGCGCGATTTGCGCGCCGGAGACGACGGCGGCGGTGACATGCGTGCCGCCGGGGAAGGCTTCATACAAGTCGCGCCGACGGAGGGGGCCGGCCGCCAAACCGCGTCTGGCGAAGCCGCTGAAGAGCAGCGCCAGGTCGGCGCCGCCCACCTCCCGCAAGGCATCAGCCGCCCAGGCCGCCACGGGCGAGGGCGTGTCCAGCGTGTGCGCATAAGCGTGGGAGAGGGCGGCCACGGGCGCGTCCAACAGGCGCGCGGCCTCCTCCCGCACCAGTTCCAGTGTGGCGGAAACGGTCGGGTCAGGCGGCACCCGGTCATCACAGGGGTGGAGCTGGCCGGCATAGCCGGTCACCCGGCCGGTGGCTGGGTCGAGATCGAGATCCACTTGGCCGAGATAGCGGCCGTATTCGCCGGCCTGGACGATCAGAGTCTCGCCGACGCGCCAGGGTTGTTCCAGGGCGCGGTGCGAATGCCCGCCGACGATGAGGGCGATCTCCGGACAGGCCTGCGCCACGTCATAGTCATTGATCTCGTCCGCGATCCCTTGGCTGAGCCGCTCCTCCGGCGACCAGCAGCCCAGGTGCGAGAGCAGGATGATGAGCCGCGCGCCGTGCGCCTGGAGCGCCGCGATCTCGCGCCGCAGCCCGGGCAGGGGGTCCACGGCGTCATAGCCGAAGCGCTGGTAGCCGGAGCCGTAGCGCGCCGTGGCGCCGGTCACGCCCACCCGGAAGCCGTCAAAATCAAAGAGGGTTGAAGCCTGCAGGCCGGGCACCGCCAGCCGCGCCGGGTCGGCGCAATCGATCAAATTGGCGGCCAGCAGCGGGAAATGCGCGGCGGCGGCCAGCCGGCCGAGGGCGGGGCGGCCCCATTGCAGGGCCTCCCCATTGCCCACCACGCTGGCCTGCACGCCCATCGCGTCCAGCAGTGTGAAGTTGGCGCGGCCCTGGGTGATATCGGATTCCCAGCAGTTGCGGTCGGACGAATCGCCGGCCTCCAGAATCAAAACGCGCCGGCCGGCCTGGGAGGCCGCGGCGCGCTGGCGGGCGATCAAGGTAAACAGGCGCGGCAGCCGTTCCAGGCGGCCGTGGGCATCGTTGAAGTGAAGCACCGTCAGCCGCATAGGGGCCGGCCGGCGGTTAGTTCAGGCGGATGTGCAGGAGCAGGACGTGGCCTTCGTTCACCTCGGCGTACCGGACGGCCAGGATTTGGGCCTCTTGGGTCAGCCCGTCCTCGTCGCGATATTCCAGGTGAACGGGGCGGCCGGCATCCCAGGCCTTCCAGCAGCGCTCCACCAGGGTGGGGCCGTTGAAGGTCCGCAGGCGGGTGGTGGCCACCCGCGCGTAGAGCGGGCCTTCCACCAGCGAGAGCGCCCACGTTTCCGTCGGCACCTCAAAGGTCGGGGTGGGACCCTCGATAATGGTGATTTTTTCCGGGGTGCTTAGATCGGTCATACGCATCCATCCCAAAGCTGGCGAGACAGGCCCCCATTATACGCGCCGGATAAAAAAACCGGCAGGCGCTTTAAGCCTCGACCTCGTCCCGCGTGACGCGCAGATCAACGTGGAGGGTGAGCGTTTGGCCGGCGCGCCAGACGTCCAGCGTGAGCGTACCTTGGCGGTGCTGGGCGATGATCATGGCGTCCAGCCCGTGCCGGGCGTCCACGGCCAAGCCGTTGACGCCCTGGATGATGTCGCCGGTTTGCAGGCCGGCGCGCGCGCCCAGGCCGCCGGCTTCCACGGTCCGCACCAGCGCGCCCGCCTCCAGCGGCCACCCGGCTTGCCGGGCCGCTTCCGGGGTCAGGGCCTCAAATTGCAGCCGGAGGATGGGCTCATCCAGCCATTGGCTGGCCGGCGCCGGCGCCGGGGCCGCCGCCGCCGGGAGGGGCTGGGCCGGCGCGCGCGGCGCGGTAAACAAGCTTAATCCCAAGCCCAGACCGGAAAGAAACAGCCCGGCGCCAGCCGCGAGGAGCATGACCCCGATGATTAAGGCGCGTCCGAGAGTGATCAGCCACGTCATCCGGCACCCATCCCGCTAAACCCCACGTGAACACTCCAAATATATCGCGGCCCAGGGGGGATGCACAAGAGGCAGGCTTTGCACGCTGGCCAGCCGACTGGAAGCGGGTCAGGCCGTCACGTGATCGCGCACGCTCTGACAGCGCGCGCAGGCCGGCGCCGCGCAGAGCAGGGCGGCCGGGTCGCGCTGGAGCAGGGCCTCGACCGTGG
>JAGOBN010000602.1 GCA_017999235.1 Anaerolineales bacterium
CCAGGCGCAATGGCTGGTGAGCCTGGCGCCGCTGCCGTCGCAGGGCTGGGTGATGATCATCCGGGATGTGACGTTGCTCAAGCGCCTAGATGAAGCGCGGTTCCAAACGCTCTCGGAGGCGGCCGGCCGGCTGCAGCTGCCGCTGGCCCAGGCCATCGGCAACATGGCTGAGTTAAGCTCCCTGGTGGGCGATAAAGACCCGCGTGTGGCGGGCCTGCTCTTCCGGCAGACCAACGTCTGGGACCGCATCCAGCACTGGCTCTACGATATGCTGCAGGTGATGCGGATTGAAGCCGGTGTGGATTTGCGCCCGGTGGAAGTGGACATCGCGGCGGCCCTGCCGGATATCCTGCACAACGCGCCGGATAAGGGGATGCGCGACCGGCGCGTGGCCGTCACCTGGAGCGCGGCCCCGCACTTGCCGCGCCTGCGTTTTGATCCGAGCCTTTTGCGGCAGATGGTGATCAGCCTGGTCCGGTGGGCCGGCCGGCGCAATCCCGCCGACGGTGCGGTGCGCGTGAGCGTGGCGGAGGTGGACGGGCAGGTTTGCTTGGAGGTGGCCGATGACGGGCCGGCTTTGACCGAGACCGATGTGGCCCGGTTGTTTGAGATCGCCGTGGATCTGGGCGATGACGGCTCCGGCTTGGAGCTGGCGCTGGTGAAATCGGTGGCCGACCGGATGGGCGCTCAGGTCTGGGCGCGGCGGCAGGCGCAGGGCGGGGCGATCGCCATTTTTATGCCGGTGCATCCAGACGGGTATCGTCGACCGGCCGAGACCGCCGCGTAGCCGCGCCCGGTCAGCGCGCGCGGTACAAAAACCAAAACTCAGCCGCGGGGAAGGCTGGGGCCAATTCCGCCTCCCACACGAACGGGCCGGCCGGCTGGGCGCGCAGCGCCGCCTCGGCCTCGGCCAGATGCCGCGCTTCTGGGCTGTCTGCCAGGGCCGGAAAGCGCGCCAGCAGCAGGGCCGCCATCGCGCGCTGGGCCGCCTCGGTGGCATAGCGCCCGTGGCCCTCGGCCAGATAGGTGGTCCACAGGCGCGCCCGGGTGGGGAACTCGGCCTGGGCCTTGCGCTCGGCGGCGGCCGGCCATTGAGCCAACACCGCATCCACCTGCGCGTTCCAGGCCGCCAGTTCCGGCGCCGGCGTCACGCTCAGGCGCGTGCGCGCCAGCCAATAACTGCCCAGGCTGAGCTTGGGAAAATCGCGCGAGCCGCCCAGCGGCCAGAACACCACCTCGGACCGCAAATAGTCGGCGAACTCGGCCGTCATCTGGCGCACGGCGGCTAGGTCTGATTGGACAGGCATGGGCCCTCCTTCGGTAAAATCACACTCACTGTCACTGTACCGCACTTTCCCGTCTATGCCCTCACTGACCTTGAAGCAACTGGAACTGCGCCGCCATGCGCGCTACCGGCGCACGCCGGGCCGGCGCGTGCGGACCCCGGCGGCCGCGCAGGCGTTCGTGGACGAGGTGGGCTTCTGCTTCTTCTGGCCCATCCAGGGCGCGGAGCTGCCGAACTTGTTTCACGCCATCGCCGGCCGCGTCCGCGCGGTGCCGAATGAACATGCTGATCCCGACATCAGCAAGTGCTGGACGTGGAAAGATCAAGCCCTGGGGCAGCGGCGCTGGTACTACGGCAAGCTGCTGTGCAAAAAAGCGACGCTGATTGCCCTGGCGGACCTGCCCAATTTTTACGCGCTCAGCGCGAACTATGGCGGCGAGCACGATTATTTGGATGAATACGCGGCCGGCCACCTCAGCCGCGAGGCTAAAGTGATTTACGAAGCGCTCAGCCAGGGCGGGCCGCTGGACACGGTCCGGCTGCGGCGCGAGACCCGTCTGGCGGCCGAGAGCGCCAAGGCCGCCTTCGAGCGCGCGCTGGTGGAACTGCAGGTGGGTCTGAAGATCCTGCCGGTGGGCGTGGCGGAGGCCGGCGCCTGGCGCTACGCGTTTGTGTATGATCTCGTCAGCCGGCACTTCCCGGACCTGCCGGCCCAGGCGCAGACCCTCCCGCGCAGCCAGGCCCGCGCCGCCTTGGTGGAGCGGTATCTGACGAATGTGGTGGCCGCCACGCGCGCGGAAGTGCGGCATATTTTCAGCGCGCTCAAGTGGACGCCGACCGAGTGGGAGCACACCTGGGCGGCTTTGCGGGAGAGCGGGCGGATCGAGCCGGTCACACTTATAGATCAGGCCGGCGAATACTGGGGGGTGCCGGCCGGCCGAGCAGCGCCCGCGGTGAAACCGCGCCCGCGTTAGCGCGTAGCAGAGGCAGCATGTCCCGTTTGCCGGTGATCATCAACCCCGCTTCCGGCCCGGATCAGCCGGTGCTCAAGCTCCTCAATCGCGGCTTCGCCAGCGTGGGCCGGGAGTGGGAGCCGCTGCTGACGCGCGGGGCCGGCGATGCCGAACGGCTGGCCGCCGAGCTGCGCGCGGCCGGCGAGCCGCTGGTGGCGGTGTGCGGGGGCGACGGCACCCTGAAGGAAGCGGCGCGGGCGCTGGCCGGCGGCGAGACCGCGCTGGCCATTCTGCCGGGCGGCACTGGCAATGCGCTGGCCACCGAGCTGCGCGTGCCGCTCAACCTGGAAGCGGCGGCGGCTTTGGCGGGCCGCACCCTGTCCGGTGGCATGGCCGCCGGGGGTGCCCAGGGCGCGCCGGCCCAGCGCGCCGTGGACCTGGGCCGCATCGGGGCGCATTTATTTGTGCTGCGCGCCAGCCTGGGGCTGGAGACCGCGCTGTTGCGCGGCACCGAGCGCGGCCTGAAAGATCAACTCGGCCCGCTGGCCTACCCGCTGACCGCGCTGCAAACCATCGGCACCCTGCCGTTTGTGGATTTTCAGATCACCGTGGATGGCCGCACGGTGAAGGCGCGGGGCGTGCAGTGCACGATCGCCAACTCCGCGCAGATGGGCGTCTCCGGGCTGGCGCTGGCGCAGGGGGTGAGCGTGAGCGACGGGTTTTTGGATGTGATTGTGCTGACGATGGTGGACGTTTCCGCGCTGGTGACTATTGCCGCCAGCAACGTCCTGGGCCAGGACACGGGCCTGGAGATCCAGCACTGGCGGGGACGGGAGATCACGGTGGCCGCCGACCCAGGACAGGCCGTGGCGCTGGGCGGGGACATCATCGGCCAGACGCCGGTGACGGCCACCGTCTGGCCGGCCGCGCTGCGGGTGGTGGTGCCGGCCGCCTGAGCTAGGCGGCCAGGACGCGCTCGTAGAGCGCCAGGGTGGCCCGCGCGGCGGCGGCCCAGGTGAAGCGCATGATATTTGCGCGGCCGCGCTGGATGAGGTCGGCGCGCAAGGCCGAGTCG
>JAGOBN010000604.1 GCA_017999235.1 Anaerolineales bacterium
GTGAGATCATCCACCAGATCGGCGAGCAGGAAGCCGGTGGGATGCAGGGGGAGCTGGCCCGTTTCGGCCAGGGAAAGCGTTTGCAGGTCGTTCACCAGGCGGGTGAGCAAGCGGGTCTCTTCCAAGGTGTTGTTGACGTGTTCGGGCGTCGGCTGATACACGCCGTCGAGGAGGCCTTCGAGGTTGCCCTGGATGACGTGCAGCGGCGTGCGGAGTTCGTGGGCGATGTCGGCGGTGAGATTGCGGCGCTGTTGTTCAGCGCGCTCGAGTTCGCCGACCATTTTGTTGAAGCGCTTGATCAGGTCGCTGAACATGTCGGAATTCTTCTCCGGCACGCGGGCCGAGAGGTCCCCGGCTTCGACGGCGTTGATGGTCTTGAAGAGGGCCTCCAAGGGCCGGCCGAAGCGGGTGTACAAGCTGAAGAGTACGGCGACCCCAAAGACGGCCACCAGGGCCGGCGCGCCGCAAAACAGAAGCCAGAGGCTTCTAATACCCGAGTATTCCGAAAAAAGCAGATAGAGCAGCGCCGCGGCGCCGCCCACAAACAGGCCGGCGGAGACGAGGAAGAAAATCGCATACGGCACATAGCGGCTGGCGCGGCGTTTGGAAGGCGGGGCGGCCATGGGACAGGCTCAAGGCGGAAGGTTATCGATCACCGGTTCGGTTCAATAAAGCGATAGCCGATGCCATAGATGGTCTCGATCATGGGTTCGCCCGCGGCGGTTTCCAGCTTCTTGCGGAGATTCTTGATATGCGAGTCCACGCTGCGGTCCAGGCTGGAGGCCGCGCCGTGCAGGTCTTCCAGCAGCTGTTCGCGGGTGAGCGTCTGGCCCGCGCGGCTGGCGAGCAGATACAGCAGCTTGAATTCGTTGGGGGTGAACCGGATGGGCTGGCCGCGGAAAGTGACGGCGTATTTTTCCGAGTTGATTTCGAGCCCGCCCACGCGGGCGATGCTCGGCGCCTTGACCTCGCCGCGCGTTCGGCGGAGCAACGCCCGCACCCGCGCCACCAAGGCCCGGACGGAGAACGGCTTGGTGATGTAATCGTCCGCGCCGATCTCAAGACCCGTGACTTGATCAATCTCTTCGGATAAGGCCGTGAGCATGATGATCGGCACCTCGCTTTCGCGGCGCAGGATCCGGCAAACTTCCCGTCCGTCAAGACCCGGGAGCATGAGGTCGAGAATGACGAGGTCGGGTTTTTCGCGGCGGGCCATCGCCAGCGCGGCTTGACCGTCGGCGGCGGTGACGACGCGGAACCCGTTTTTCTCCAGATAGTCGCGGGCCAGGCGAGCAACCTTGGGTTCGTCGTCAACCACGAGAATCAGGGATGACATGGCGAGAGTATAAGAGAGAAAAGACGCGGGTGGAAGGCGGTCAGAGAAACAGCCGGCCGGCGCGGCTATTTCTGCCGCCAGATCTCCCATTCCCCCTGCCCGTTGACGGGCAAGCCCTCTCCCAGCCATTCATACAGCGAGCCATCGTACACAGCGACATTGGTGTGTCCGGTCATCAGGTGCGCGGCCGCATTAATGGTCGCCGCGATCCCGCCGCCGCAGTAGGTGATGATGCGCTGGTGGTGGGAGACTTCTTTTAGGCGCAGCGCCAGCTGATCATCGGGCAAGAAGTAATCCATGCCCCGCATGAGATCCAGGCAAGGCAGGCAGGTCGAGCCCACGATGTGCGTGGCCGCATAACTTTCGAGCGGCAGCACATTCACCGTGGCGACTTCGCCATCGGCCATGGCTGCCAGGACTTCTTCTTTGCTGGCGAACATGCCCGGCCGGAGCCGGCCGGTATACCCGGCCGGCGCATAGCGGCGGGCGGCCTGTTCGGTTTGGCCGCCGGCCGCTTTCCAGGCCGCCAGGCCGCCGTTGAGGACGCGCACCTGGCTGTGGCCGGCGTAGCGCAGCAGCCACCAGGCGCGGACCGCATACGGCAGCATCCCGCAGGCGTAGACCACCACCTCGGCCGCGCTCGAGATGCCGGCGCGGCCGACCTGCGCCAGCAGCGCCGCTTCGGACAACAGCGTGTCGGCGTACAGGCTGTTGGGGTCGGAAAATTCCGCGTGATTAAAAAAGGCCGCCCCGGGGAGGTGCTCCTGCCGATAGACCCCGTCGGTCAGGCTGGCATCGTAGATCCGGAGATTGTCATTTCCCAGCTTGCTCAGCAGCTCATCGGCTTCAATCAGAATGTCGTTCCGTTTCATACCCTGACCTCCCGGAGTTGATATTGGATGATGTCAAGAATGTATCCAGCCACTGTAGAGGAAATGTGGAGAAGCCCGTGAGGCTTTGTGGAGGTCAGGGCGGCCCAGCGGCTCGCCGGCCACGGCAAAAGTGCGAGCCGGCCGCAATCTATCGGGGGCGGCTTTTAGAGCTCGGCCGGCCAGGGCGCGCCCGACTGTAGGGCTGCGGCATATTCCGGCAGCCGCTGGTCATCATGCCCGCGGATTTGCCGCAGGAACGGGAAATCCGCCGGGGCGATCGTCAGCCTCGCCAGCGGCTTGACGGGCACCCGGCTGGCCAGCTGGGCGATATGGACCTGATAGGGGCCGAAGGGCAGCAGCGGCTGGGATTCAAAGGTGGCGCGGGGCAGGAGATACAGGGTGCCGGTCCGCCAGGGCTGGTGGGGCAGCCACCGCTGACTGACCGAGAAGACATAGAACGGCCCGTGGACCTGGCCGGCCTCGTCCGCCAGCCGGATGCAGGCGTTGGTGATGGACATTGGGAAACGATCGCGGTCCACGATGGCAAAGAACATCGCCCAGAGCGCGTCGGAGGAGGCGTAGATCGCCTTCTGATTGCCGAAATCATTGAGATCATTCGCCTGGCGCGGCTCGAAGAGCGCGATCGCCGGCTCACCTGAGCCATGCCAGGCCAGGTCATAGCGCTCGGCGGCATAGCAGACAAATTGCCACTTGGGCGCCGGCAAGTTGTAGGGGATCAGGCCGCCGTCGGCGGCGGCCAAAGCGCTCTGCAGCAGCTCGTCAAAGCTGGCGCGGGCGGCCGCATCAATATCGGCGTTGGGGCGGGTGAGCCAGTAATCCGGAAGCATGGTTCAAGTATAGCGGCGAAAGGCCGGGGGCGAG
Source organism: Anaerolineales bacterium (assembly GCA_017999235.1). Next base: position 3,091 of record JAGOBN010000604.1, read on the forward strand.
GTCATGGTTCGCGGCCTGTTCCCGGGCATCCCCAGGGCCTTTCAGGACCTCGTCGCCGGCCGAACTTCTTATCCCCAGAAACAAAACGAGGAACTTATCCACACACGCCAACTGTGGCTAAGTTCCTCGGCGTCCGGGCGGGTTTCTTGGTGAAACCCAGTCGAACTACTTGGTTATAGTGGCGAGGAATGGATTTGAACCATCAACCAAGGGCTTATGAG
>JAGOBN010000605.1 GCA_017999235.1 Anaerolineales bacterium
TCGATTCTAGCCCCTTCACCGGCCGCCGACAACCACCCGTTGGCAAGCGCGGCGAGTTCGGTTACAGTCGGGCGACGCTTTGTGGAGGAGACTCATTCATATGCCCCTTTCGCCTTCCGCTCAACGCGTGCAGGACGCGCTGGACGCGCACGGCCTCGTCTTGGTCGTGACCGAACTGGAACAGAGCACCCGCACGTCGCCGGAAGCCGCCGCCGCCGTCGGCTGCACGGTGGCCCAGATCGTTAAATCCATCATCTTCCGCGCCGCCAACTCAAACCGGGTGGTGCTGGTCTTGACGTCCGGCGCCAATCGGGTGAGTGAAGCCGCGGTGGCCGCCCTGCTGGGCGAGCCGCTGGCCAAGGCCGACGCGGATTTCGTCCGCGCCCGCACCGGGTTTGTGATTGGCGGGGTGGCGCCGGTGGGCCACCTCGAACCGCCGGTTACTTTCATCGACGATGATCTTTTGGGCCACGCCGATCTCTGGGCGGCGGCCGGCACCCCGAACGCGCTCTTTCGCCTGACGCCGGAGCAATTGGTGCAGATCTCCGGCGGGCAGGTGGCGCGGGTTAAAAAATAACAGCCCGCCGCGCGGGGTTGGCGCGCGGCGGGCCGGGGACTAGGGGGCGGGTGGAAGCTTGTTCCGAGGCCGTTTAGCGGACGCGGACCTTGATGGCTTTCGGGCGGGCGGCTTCGGCCTTGGGCAGCCGCAGGCTCAGCACGCCGTTTTCCAGGCTGGCGTCCACCTTGCCGCTGTCCAGCTCGGCCGGCAGGGTCAGCGAGCGGCTGAACTTGCCGCCGGCGCGCTCCTGCAGCAGCCAGCTGGCCTTCTCTTCGGCCGCCGGCGCGAAGACCTCGCCGCGCAGGGTGACCGTGTTGCCCAGCACTTCGATCTCCAGGTCGTCGGCCTTCAGCCCCGGCACGCTGGCGTAGATCACATATTCGTCGTCCTTGGCCTGCACATCCAGCGGGACGTTCAGCGCCTCAGCCGGCGCGGGGTAACCGCGGGTGAGGGTCTCGTCGAACAGGCGATCCATCATCTCGGTCAGGCGGATCGGGCGATAGTAGGGGCGAATGGTGAGGGACATGGCAGTAACTCCTTTTGAGCGTCAGTAACGTTTGGTTCCGAACTCTGAGAACAGAGTACGCCGGCCGCGTTAGAGGCGCGCAAGAGCAATATCGGCGTTGTGTTAGCGCCGGCTCGCCCGCCTCATCACCGTCTCATCCCGCCGCCGACACAATTCTAATCTTCCCGCCGCTACACTCAAGCTGTTCAAGCGGTGCGGGGCTGTCCGCCCGCGGGTGTCTAAGCGGAGGTAAAGCGCGATGCGGTGGTCATTCAAGCTGGGCCGGTTTGCCGGGATCGACGTCTACATGCACTTCACGTTCCTGTTGCTGCTGGGGTTCATCGGGATCACGGCCTACTGGAACACGGGCGCCTGGGCCGGCGCGCTGGCCAGCGTCGGCTACATCCTGGCCCTGTTCGCCAGCGTGCTGCTGCACGAGTACGGCCACGCGCTGACCGCCCGGCGCTTCCAGATCGCCACGCGCGATATCACGCTGTATCCCATTGGCGGCGTGGCGCGGCTGGAGCGCATGCCCGACCAGCCGCTGCAGGAGTTGTGGGTGGCATTGGCCGGCCCGGCCGTCAACGTGGTCATTGCGGCCGGCCTGTTCATCCTGCTGCTCCTGTCCGGCGGGCTGACGCCGCTCAGCCAGATGGGGCTGGTGGACGGGCCGTTCCTGGAACGGCTGATGTACGCCAATCTCTCCCTGGTGCTGTTCAACCTGCTGCCGGCTTTCCCGATGGACGGCGGCCGGGTCCTGCGCGCGCTGCTGGCCCTGCAGCTGGATTACACCCGCGCCACGCAGATCGCGGCCACCCTCGGCCAGGGTCTGGCGCTGATCTTGGGCTTCATCGGCCTGTTCAGCAATCCCATGCTCCTGTTCGTGGCTTTCTTTGTCTGGATGGCGGCCAGCCAGGAAGCGGGGCTGGTGCAGATGCGGCACGCGCTGGGCGGCTTGCCGGTCACGCGCGCCATGCTCACCGACTTCCGCTCGATCAGCCAGTATGATCCGCTGGGCCGGGTCACGGACCTGATCCTGAGCGGCTTCCAGGAGGATTTCCCGGTGGTGGATGACAACCGGGTGGTGGGCGTCTTGACGCGCCGGGATCTGCTCACGGCGCTCACCCGGCGCGGGGCCGGCGTGCGCGTGGGCGAGGTGATGCGCCGCGACTTCCAGACCGCCAGCCCGCTGGAAATGCTCGAGCCGGTGTTCCAGCGCATGCAGACGGTCGAATGTCACACAGTCCCAGTGCTCAACCAGGGGCAATTGGTGGGCCTGCTGACCTCCACCAATGTCGGGGAGTTCTTGATGATCCAGACGGCGGTGCGGGCCCGCCGGCCGGCGCTCCGCGCGGCCTAATCGGCGACGGAATCCGGACGAAGGGAACGCCATTTATGGTAGAGACGCGCCGCGGCGCGTCTCTACCAGTTTAATGGCCGGCCGGTCAAACCCCACCAAGGGCGGAGCGGCTTTCCATCCAAAGCTGGACGTCCCCGGCCGAGGCGCTGTCTATAGTGGGACCCATGGAGCGCCGCCGGCCTCCGCCTTTCGGCGGATAAGCGGCCGGACGGGAACTTAACGGCCGGCCCGGGCGTTTGGTCGGCAGGCGAACCTGACACCCGGGACGCAAAAGGATTGATTCTGATGTTAACTCGTCGGTATGTTGTGACTCTGCTGGGCCTGGCGGTGATGACCCTGACGGCGTGCGGGCCGGCCGCTCTGCCCGCCGCCTCCCCGCCGCCGGCCGGGGTGACCGAGCCAGCCGCCACGGCCCCCCCGCCAGCCGCCACCGGCACGCCGGCGCCCACGGCCATCCCTGACCCGGCCGGGCTGTGCCCCACTGCTGGCGCGGACCAGGGGCTGTACCTCAGCCGGGAGAACGGCTTCTGTTTCCTGTATCCGGCGGATTTTAAGATCCAGCCGGATTTTGTCCGGCCGCAGGCCTCGGTAATGCTGCAAGGGCCGGGCGAGACGTCCGGCATGGAAGGGATCGTGACCACCCTGTCCGTGGCCTACAACGGGCTGGCCGAGGGTTTGGACAGCCAGGGGTACGCGGATAAGTGGCAGACCGTCTTCCGGTCTGAATACGGGCCAGGACCCCTGGAGACGGCGGCCGCCGTGGTGGGCGGCCAGCCCGCGGTGCTGGTCCGCCGGCTGCCGGGCGCGTATGCCTCGCGGCGGGCGGCCCTGTTGACGGCCGGCGGCTTCAAGTATCAGGTGA
>JAGOBN010000606.1 GCA_017999235.1 Anaerolineales bacterium
CCTCATAGCGGCGCTTGAGGTTGGGGATGATGCCCTCGTAGACAGTGTCCCAGGTGGCCTGCCGGCCGTCGCGCGAGGTGTAGCGCACCGGCACCTTCTCGCCGCGCGAGCCGTACAGGAGCAGGTCAAGCTGCTCCTTCTTGAGCTTCTTGATGGGCAGGTTCAGCGGGACGGCGTAATGGCGGGCGGCGGCTTCCAGGGTCTGCCAGTAGTAGCCGCTCCGGCCCTCGTCCTGGCTGCGCCACTCCATTACCGCCAGGGCGCCGCCCTCAATGGAGAGGTCGCGGTTGGGGATGATCAGCTCCGGGTCGATCTCCAGCTTAATGCCCAGCCCCTGGCAGTCCGGGCAGGCGCCGTGCGGGGTGTTAAATGAGAAAGTGCGCGGCTCGATCTCCGGCAGGCTGAAGCCGTCGAACGGGCAGGCGAAGTTCTCGGAAAACAGCCGGTCCTCGCCGCTGGTCAGGTTGTTGATCACCAGCGAGCCGCCGCCCAGCTTCAGCGCGGTCTCGATCGAGTCCGTCAGCCGGCTGCGGAACTCGGCGTCCGGCTCCGCCGGCAGCACCAGGCGGTCCACCACGGCTTCGATGGTGTGCTGCTGGTAGCGCTCGAGCTCAATCTCGTCCGCCAGGTCGCGCACCGCGCCATCCACGCGCGCGCGGGTGTAGCCGCTCTTGCGCAAGTCCTCAAACACGGGCTGATGGTGGCCTTTGCGCTCTTTGATCACCGGCGCCAGGATCTGGAGCTTGGCGCCGGCCGGCCCGGAGCCGGTCAGCACCGCCTCCACAATCTCCTCGGCGCTCTGGCTGCGGACCTCGCGCCCGCACTGCGGGCAGTGCGGCACGCCGATGCGCGCGAAGAGCAGGCGCAGATAGTCGTAGATCTCGGTGACGGTGCCGACCGTGGAGCGCGGGTTGCGGCTGACGCCTTTCTGGTCGATGCTGACCGCCGGGCTGAGGCCGTCGATGCGGTCCACGTCCGGCTTTTCCATCTGGCCCAGGAACTGCCGGGCGTAGGCCGAGAGGCTTTCCACGTAGCGGCGCTGGCCCTCGGCGAAGATCGTGTCGAACGCCAGCGACGATTTGCCGGAGCCGGACAGGCCGGTGATGACGACGAACTGATCGCGCGGGATCTCGACGGTGATATTCTTGAGATTGTGCTCGCGCGCGCCGACGACGACGATTTTGTCACGGGGCATGGGACACCTTGGCCGGCCGCGCCGGCGGGGCGCGGGCCTAGAACGGATGAACCAGAGAGACGTGCAACCGTCAATTATACCCACAGCCGGCCGGGCGGACTTTAAAAAGAAGCTGCGGCGGCCGGCGGCTATATGTTCGGGGCCGCGCCTTTGTGCTAGAATCCTCCGCACTCACCCCTGAGGTATAAGCGCATGGTCGAAGTCACCATCGACAGCATTCGAGTCAGCCTGATGTCCCAACATCGCGTCGTCATCCTGAAAGACGTGGATGGTGACCGCTATTTGCCGATCTGGATCGGCCCCTGTGAAGCGGACGCCATCACCGTCACGCTGCAGGAAGTGGAAGTCCCCCGGCCCCTGACGCATGATCTGCTCAAAAACGTGATCTCGGAAATGGGCGGCGAGGTGGAGCACATCCTGATCTCCGAACTGAAGAACGAAGTCTTCTACGCCCGCATCGTGCTGGAGGTTAATGGCCGGCACCTGGAGATCGACTCGCGCCCGTCGGACGCCCTGGCATTGGCGGTGCGCTTGCGGGTGCCGGTCTACATTGAAGACGCCGTGATGGAGAAGGCGGCGGTGCATCCCGAGGCCGAGGTGGAAGAAGAAGGCGCGCCGGCCGCGTCCGGCGACGACGCCAAATTGGACGCCTTCAAGGATTTCCTGAATTCCCTGGATCTGGACGACCTGGGCGGCAAGGACCGGCCCGAGAATTAGCGGCGCTGACTGCTCGCTTACGCCGGCCAGGCCTGGGTGACCGCCCGGCCTGGCCTTTTCGTCTACACAACCATGTCTGATCAAGAACCCGCTGTGGATCTCGGGCCGGCGGCCCTGCGGACCGCGCTGTACTCGGTTGAGGCCGAGCAGGCCGTGCTGGGCGCGATCCTGATTAACGCCGAAGCCTACTTCGACGTGGCCGCCTTCCTGCGCCCGGAAGACTTCTACCTGGTCAAGCACCGCTGGATCTGGGACGCCTTCGCGCACCTGCACGAACAGCGCCAGTCGGTGGACGTGCTGACCGTCTCCGCCGCGCTGGAGGCGCGCGGGCAGCTGGCCGAGGCCGGCGGCGGCGCTTACCTGGCCCAGCTGCTCAACGCCGTCCCCACCTCCATCCACGCCGAGGCCTACGGCAAGATCGTCCAGCGCGACGCCATGCGCCGCAACCTGCTGGAGGCCGCCTCCAAGATCGCGCGGCTGGCCTACGACGAGACCCGCGACATTCAGGAAGTGGTGGGCGAGGCCGAGACCACCGTGTTCGCCGTCAGCGAACAGCGGCTGAGCAAGGACCTTAAGCACATCGGCGAGGTGCTGGGCGATTACTACAAGCAGGTGGAGTACCGCCTGGAGCATCAGGGCGAACTCTTTGGCGTGCCCACCGGGTTTGTGGACCTGGACAAAGTGCTGGGCGGCCTGCAAAAATCGGACCTGCTGATCATCGCCGGGCGCCCGGGCAGCGGCAAAACGGGCTTTATGCTCAGCGCCGCCAAGAACGCGGCCCAGCTGCACCGCAAGCGCGTGGCCATCTTCTCCCTGGAGATGGGCAACGAGCAGCTGGTCCAGCGCCTGATGTCTCAGGAGACCGGCATTGACGCCCAGCGCCTGCGCCTGGGCCAGCTGCGCGATGACGAGATGCCGCTCTTCACCCAGGCCACGGACGTGCTGAGCGACATCCCGATCTTTTTGGACGACACGCCGGCCCTGACGCCCTCCCAGCTGCGCGCCAAGTGCCGGCGGCTGGAGCAGGAGTACGGGCTGGATCTAGTGATCGTGGACTACCTCCAGTTGATGCAGGGCGACGGCCGCAACAAGGACAACCGCGTCCAGGAGGTCTCGCAGATCTCGCGCGGCCTGAAACAGCTGGCGCGGGAGATCAACGTGCCGGTGCTGGCCGGCGCCCAGCTCTCGCGCGCCGTCGAACAGCGCCAGGACAAGCGCCCGATGCTCTCGGACTTGAGAGAATCGGGATCTTTGGAGCAGGACGCCGACATCGTCATGTTTATCCACCGCCCGGACCCGGAGAAAGAGGCCGGCCGGCATGGCATCGCCGAGATCATCGTGGCCAAGCACCGCAACGGCCCCACCCACTCT
>JAGOBN010000607.1 GCA_017999235.1 Anaerolineales bacterium
CTTCAAGCGCCGGCTGCCGGAACTGGCGGAGACCGCGGTGCAGGCCCGGACGCGCCTGGCCCTCACCGCCGCCATCGAGCGCCGGCTGGGCGTGACGCTGGGCGGCCCGGAGAAGGCCAGCGCGCCCAACCGCCCGGCCGATGACGCCTGGGACAGCGTGCGCCGGCAGCTGCTGGACGGCGCGCAAAAGGCGTTTGACGCCCGGGGCGAGCGCGCCCTGGCGGACGTCGAGCGCGAACTAAAGACCAATCCGGGCCTGGATACGCCCACGCCCGCCCAGCTCATCCGCGCGCTGGCCGGCACCGGGGTGGGCCGCGCCGTGGCCTTCGACCGCCAGCATCGCCGGATGGAAGTGTCCGTCCAGCGCCTGCATTACCTCTACCTGGCGGCTCAGATGACCGACGACTGGACGCCGGCCGAGCTTAAGGAAGAAATCCTGCCGCACCTGCGCGGCGCGGCCGCGACCCTGCGCCGCCTGTTTGGCGAGGTTGAGCTCCGCAACCGCGCGGCGGCCGGCCAGCCGTCGAGCGACAGCGCCGACACCGTCGGCGGCCAGGTGTTCTCCGAAATTTACCGCCAGCTCATGCTCCAGGTGATCGGCGGCCTGTGGGTGGATTACCTGACCTCGGTGGAAGCGCTGCGCACTTCGATCGGGTTGGAGGCGTACGCCCAGCGCGACCCGCTGGTGGCCTACAAGGCGCGCGCCACCGAGATGTTCCAGGAATTGCTGGCCAACATCCGTTCAGGCGTCGTCTCGCGGGCTTTCAATCTGCGCCCGCGGGTGATGACGCCCGCCAACCCGTCCGCGCCCAGCGCCGCGCCGGCGGAGGCGGGCGCGGAAACCGCCCGGCCGGCGGCGGCCGAGGGGGAACCGGTGGAAGCGGAGGCGGGCGAAGGCGCGGCGGGCGGCAAACGCCGCCGGCGCCGGCGCTAAATTAACGGCCGCCAACGGCGGGGGTTTGTCGCCGGGCGATATTCAGGGTATCCTTAGCCATCCATGGCATACTCGACGCAATCGAGCCTGGCCCGTCTTCCCAAGGTGGAACTACACCGCCACCTCGAGGGGTCTCTGCGCCTGGACAGCCTGTGCGCCATCGCCCGCGACTATCACCTGGATTTCCCCGCCGAGTTGGAGCGCTTGCGGCCGCTGGTGCAAGTCATCGGCACCGACGAGCCCAGCTCCAGCAGCTTCCTCAGCAAATTCACGGTCCTGCGCAACTTCTACCAATCGCCGGAGGTCATCCGGCGCTTGACGTTTGAAGTGATCGAGGACGCCGCGCGCGACAACGTCCATTACTTTGAACTGCGGTTCACGCCGATGGCGCTCGCCAAGACCAAGGGCTATGCGCTGACGGATGTGACGCGCTGGGTGCTGGCGGCGGTGGCCGAGGCCCGCCAGGCGTATCCCGACCTGCGCGTGGAACTGATCGCCAGCGTCAACCGGCATGAGGCGGTGGCGGTGGCCGAAAAAGTGGCGCAGATCGCCGTCGATCACAAAGACGATATCGTGGGCCTGGACCTGGCCGGCGACGAGGCCAACTTCCCGGCCGAGCCGTTTGTGGCCCTCTTTCAAGAGGCCCAGCGCGCCGGCCTGGGGCTGACCGCGCACGCCGGCGAGTGGTCCGGCGCGGCCACCGTCCGCCACGCCATCGAGCGCCTGGGCGCGCAGCGCGTCGGCCACGGCGTGCGCGTCATGGAAGACCCCGCCACGGTGGCGCTGGCGCGCGAGCGCGGCACGGTCTTCGAGGTCTGCGTCACCTCCAACCTGCAAAGTGGCGTGGTGCGGCGGCTGGCGGAGCACAGCCTGCCGGCCATGCTGCGCGCCGGCCTGGCGGCCACCATCAACACGGACGACCCGGGAGTCTCCGCCATCACCCTGACGGATGAATACCTGACGGCGGTGACGGACCTGGGGCTCACCGAAAGCCAAGTGCAGGCCGCCGTCGTCACCGCCGCGCAGGCCGCCTTCCTGCCGCCGGCCGAAAAACACGCCTTGGTGGCGCACTTCCAGCGGGCGCTGGCCTAAACCCGCCCGCCGGCGCGTGACACAAAAACAGGGCCGCTTGGCCCTGTTTATTTTTCCTCAGCCGCCGCCCCGCGTGGTCAGCGCGCTTCCCACTGGCGGATGGCCTCGCGGAAGACCGCCTGCGCGGCCTCATCCGGCACAGCCGCCAGGTCGGCATAATTCACGCCATCCGCCAGGAACACCACGCTGTCCCGCGGCCCGGTCTGCACCGCCAGCCCGCGCGCCGCAAATGGGGTCCCCGCGATCAACTGCTGCAGCACGGCGTCAATTTGCGCCGCGATGCTCTGGGGCGGCGGCGGCTCCATGGTCCCCATTTCGCGCAAGACCTGCAGTTGGCGGAATGGGTTCATGGAAGGCACGCGCAGCGCCGGCGGGCTGGCGGCGGGTTTAGCGGCCGGCGCCGCGGCCGCGGGCAGCGCATTTAAAGCCGGCGGCGCGGGCTCAGCGGGCGGCCCGGCCGGCGGGCGCGGAGGAGCGGACGCCGCCGGAGACAGGTCCGCGGGCGCGGCGTCCGCCGGCGGCGCGCCGGCAAAACGCTGGAGATCGCGCAACGTCACCTGCAGCCCCTGCGCCGTCTCCGGGTCCGCAATCTCGCCGGCGGCGGCGTAGCGGCGGCCCGCAATCTCCACCATCAGCCGGCCGGTGAGCGGGTGGCGCAGCACCCGCAGCACCTCATGGGCGCCGGCCGCCGTGGGCGCCGGCGCAGCCGAGCGCTGGAAGAGCTTCCGCAGCGCCGCCCGCCACGCGGCTCCCCGCGGCGCGCCCTCCGGCGCCGGGGGCCGGCCCTCTTGGCGGTACATATTCAGCCCGACTGCCAGCAGGATAAAAAACCCCAGCACCCCCACGATGCTCAGACCGAAAATCAACGGGGCGTTTTTGATGATGGCCGTAAAATCCATAAGGGTTAACGCCTCCGGCGGGGCTGACAGTGCGGGCAGAAATGGGTGCCGCGCTGGCCGACGACGATGCGTCGGATGGGAGTGCCGCAGGTCAGGCACGGTTCACCGGCCCGGCCGTACACGCGGAAGTGGTGCTGGAAGCCGCCGCCGCGATAGACCCAGTCGATGCTGGCGCCGTTGTGACGCAGGCCCGCCCGCAGGGCGCTCCGCACCGCCCGCCAGAGCGCGCGGATTTCCGCCGGCCGCAGCGAATCGCTGGCGCGCAGCGGGTGCAGGCCGGCGCGGTGCAGCGCTTCATCGGCGTAGATGTTGCCCAGGCCGGCGAGGACGGTCTGATCCAAGAGCAGCGGCTTCA
>JAGOBN010000043.1 GCA_017999235.1 Anaerolineales bacterium
CTCCTGGGCAATGCGGTGATTGCCCGGTAGGGTTGAGGGAGATTTGCGAAAGGCACAGATAAGCGGACGCTGACCCTGGCCGGCGGGTTCGCCGGCCCGCTGAAACAGAGGGTCGCAGCGCCGTTTAAACGGCGGACGAGTTTTTAGGCGGAGGCGAAACAGCGCGGCGGCGGCGCCAAGAGGCTGGGCCGCCAATCAGCTTTGGTCAGCCCGGTCAGGGGGAGTAAGCGCTTCAACCCAAGCGCCGCTAACAAAGCCAGCAGGAGCGCGGGCGTCACCACCACCTGCGGCACGACGGGCGGGGTGGTGGTGACAAAGAATTCCCGGTTCTGGCTGTGGCTGTGGGGATGATGCTGGGCGCCGGTTTCGGCCGTCTCAGCCGGCGCCGCCAGCGCCCGGTCACTGACGACCCAATAAGGACACATCCCGGGTTGGGCCACACACAGGTAGGCCGCCAACAGGCAAAGCAGGAGTGTCGTCGCAATACGCATAATTCGGCGCATGACGACCTAGATTGTAGTGTATCCGTGGCGTTTCTCTCAAGGGGTCTCAAGTCCCAATTGTGAGACCATTTCCGCCCGGACCGCCGGCCGTGCCGCCCGGCCAACTGCTTCAAGCCTTCAGCCGCGTGTTCTCCGGATCGAAGCGCGGCTCGCGGCTCACCGTGGCCGAAAAACGGTCGCCAAAGAAGTAGACCTCCACCCGGGTGCCGGCCGCCGCGTACTCGATCGGCAGATAACTGTACGCCAGGCTCTGATTGACCGAGTAGCCGTAGTTGGCCGAGGTCACATAGCCCAGCGCCTGGTCGCCGCCCGGCGCAAAGACTGGCTCCTTGCCCAGCAGGGCGGCGCGCGGATCGTCGCAGACCAGACAGCACAGTTGGCGGCGGGGGCCGGCCGCTTTCACCTGCTCGAGCGCCGCGCGGCCGAGAAAGTCGCCTTTCTTCAGGCGCACGGCGAACCCCAGGCCGGCCTCATACGGGTTGTAGTCGGTGTGGATGTCGGCCCCCCACTGCCGGTACCCCTTTTCCAGCCGCAGCGAGTCGAACGCGCCGCCGCCGGCCGCGATCAGGCCGTGCGGTTGGCCGGCCTCCCACAGCGTATCCCACAGCGCCAGGCCGTATTCGGTGGGCGTGTAGAGCTCCCACCCCAGCTCGCCCGCATACGAGACGCGCAGCGCCATCACCGGGATATGGCCCAGATAGTGGTCTTGCAGCGTCAGATACGGGAAGGCGGCGTTGGACCAGTCGGCGGCGCTGACCGCCTGCACGATGTCGCGCGCGCGCGGCCCCCACACGCCCAGGGTCGTCCACGCCGAGGAGATATGGCGGATCTGCACCGCGCCGTTCGTGGGCGCGTGCCGCAGCAGCCAGGCGAGATCCATTGGCCCGGTGCCGCCGCCCGTGATCACCCAGAAGGTATCGGCCGCCAGGCGGGTGACGGTGACATCGCCCTGAATGCCGCCGCGCTCGGTAAGCATGGCCGTGTAGGTGGCGCGGCCGACCGGTTGATCCATCTGATTGGCCGCCATTTGTTGGAGGAAAGCCAGCGCGCCGGGACCGCTGACCTCGATCTTGTAGAAGTTGCTTAGGTCAAACAGGCCGGCGCGCGCGCGCACGGCGCGGTGCTCGGCGCCGATGAGGGGCGACCAGAAGCGCGCGGCCCAGCCCTGGCGCAGCGGCCAATCGATGGGCTGGCCGTGCAGAAGTTTTTCATTGGCCGCGAACCACAGGGGCCGCTCCCAGCCGGCGCTCTCGGTAAAGAAGCCGCCCAGCTCTTTAAGACGCGGATAGTACGGCCCCACGCGCAGCGGGCGCGGGTCCGCCAGCGGCTGGAGGGGGTGCACGATGTCGTAGACCTCGCTGTACTGGCGCTCAGCGCGGGCTTTGAGGTAGGCGCGGCTGCCGGCGTGCGGCGGGAGCCGGTTGACGTCCAGCTCGCGCAGATCCAGCCCGGGGTCGCCGTGGACCAGCAGCTGCGCCACCGCTTGGGCCGTGCCGCCGGCGTGCGTCACCCAGACCGCTTCCGCCACAATAAAGTTGCGGACCTGGGGCGTCTCGCCAAAGAATGTGTGGCCGTCCGTGGTGAAGGAGAAACAGCCGTTGAAAGACTCGGTGATGTGCGTGGGGGCCAGGGCCGGGAAGCGGTCCACGGCGGCGTCCCAAGCGGCTTGGAGCTGGTCCGCCTCGGCCGGGAACTTAGCCGGATGATCATTGTTGGGCAGATCCTCGGCGAAGACCAGCCGGGGCGCGTGCGCGTAAGAGCCGAAGCCGTAGCCCTCGCCGTGCTGGCGGAAGTACATGTCCTTGTCTTGGTAGCGGATCACGGGATGGCGCACTTCCTCGGTCTCGCCTTTGAGCGCGGGGACGGGCGAGGTCTTGGCGTACAAGTGCTGGCACGGCGTCATCGGCAGGGTCAGGCCGGCCATCCGCGCCACCACCGGCCCCCACAGGCCGGCCGCGCAGACGATGTAGTCGGCGGCGATCCGGCCGCGGCTGGTTTGCACGGCCACGGCGCGCCCGTTGTGGACGTCGATCCCGGTCACGGCGGTGTGGGCCTCGAAGGTGACGCCGCTCCGGCCAGCCACCGCCGCCATGGCCTCCAGGAGCTTGACGCCGCGCAGGTCGAGGTCGCTGGGGACATAGAAAGCGCCGTACAGATCGTCGGTGCGCATGATCGGCACCAGCTTCTGAACGTCATCCGGGCCGATCAGGTGGGCCTCCAGCCCCCAGGCGCGGGCATTGCCGAGCTTGCGCTTGAGCTCGTGCCAGCGCGCGGCGGTGTGCGCGATCTCCAGGCCGCCGGTCTGGAAGATGAGGCGGCCGGCGCCGGCCTCGGCCTCCGCCTGGAGGTAAGTCGCCACGCTCCACATCGCCAGGGTGCACACCGCCTTGGAGTTATGGTGCTGAAACATGATGCCGGGCGCGTGCGAAGTGGAGCCGAGGTTGTGGAAGAGCGGGCCCATATCCACCACCACCACGTCGTGCCAGCCCAGCTTGGCCAGGTGGTAGGCGGTGCTCACGCCCACGATGCCGCCGCCGATGATCACGACCCGCGCGTGTGTTTTCATGAACGCTTACCTCATGAGAAGCAATGAGGCCACGGATGACACGAATGGCACTGATTGGATCAACGCCAATCCGTGTCATCCGTGCAATGCGTGGCGAAGGTCTCAATCGATTACGCCGGTGGCCGGGCCGCTAATGACGACCTCCGCGCGTGCTGTTAGCAACGCTCACTTCACGAGGATCAATGGGGCCACGGATGACACGCATGGTACTGATTGAATCAACGCTCAATCCGTGTCATCCGTGCAATCCGCGGCCAAAGCCTCCATCGATTACGCCGGTGGCCGGGCCGCCAATGACGACCTCCGCGCGTGCTGTTATCAACGCTCACTTCACGAGGATCAATGGGGCCACGGATGACACGCATGGCACTGATTGAATCAACGCCCAATCCGTGTCATCCGTGCAATCCGTGGCCAAAGCCTCCATCGATTACGCCGGTGGCCGGGCTGATGATCACGACCCGCGTCTGTGTTTTCATGAACGCTTACCTCATGAGGAGCAATGAGGCCACGGATGACACGCATGGCACTGATTGGATCAACGCCCAATCCGTGTCATCCGTGCAATCTGCGGCCAACGCCTCCCTTAATTACGCCTGCGGCAGGCGGGTGTAATAGCCGGGCCGAGCCGGGTTGGTATAGTGATCCAGCGGCCCGTGATCAAGATAGTGCTGGTGCCAGCGCTGAAGCGCGGCGCGGTCCAGCTCCACCCCCAGGCCCGGCCCGTCCGGCACTGGAACCAGATTGTCTTTGAGCTGAAACGGCCCGCCCACAATCACGTCCGCGATCTGCCAGCGGAACAGCGCCTGGCTGGGCTCGTGGATGTGCTGGGTGGCGGCGGAGACGTGGAGATAGGCCGCCGTGCAAATGCCGGCATCCCCGCTGTAGCACCAGAAGCCCACGCCCATCGCCTCGCAGGCCCCGATGAAGCGGATGGCGCGGTTGATGCCGCCCAAAACGGCGAAGTTGGTGACGATGGTGTCCGGCACACCCAGCGCCACCGCTCGGCGCAGGTCCGGCACATGGGCTGAAAAGGGGATGGCCGTGTGCTGCCGGAGCGCCGCCAGCTCCTCGAAGGTGCCCACCGGATCTTCAAAGTTGCGGATGTTATACGGCTCCAGCGCGCGCACCACGGCACGCGCGGTGGCGAGCGAGTACTGCATATTGGCATCCAGCCGGAGCATGGCCGCCGGCCCCAGCGCCTCGCGCAGCAGACGCACGGTGCGGATCTCCCGCGCCACGTCGCCCCGGATGACCTTGCCCTCGAACAGGGTTGACCCATGTTCCGCCCGCATCCGCAGACAGTAATCCACGATATCCTCAGGCTCGAGTTCGTCCGGATCCACGCGGAAGGCGAAGTATTCGGTGAACGGGATCTGCCGGCGCACGGCCCCGCCCAGCAGCTGATACACCGGCTGGTTCCAGGCCTTGCCGCGGATATCCCACAGCGCGATCTCGATACTGCCGAAGGCCACCACCGCCGCGTTGCCGTCGGTGTTCTGGACAATCTGCCAGGGCGGCACACACCGGCGCTCCAGGTGGGCGATATCCAGCGGGTCCTGGCCGATCAGGCGCTCGCCCAGCCGCCGGATCAGCGGGGTGAAATCATCCGAGGGGGCTTCGCCCAGGCCCACCAGGCCGGCGTCGGTCTCGATCTCGATGATGGTTTTGGAGGTGCCCGGGTACAGCCCGCCCGTCCACAGATAGGGCCGGTCGAGCGGGATATTGACGGGCGTGGCGCGCACAGCCGTGATCTTCATGGTGGCTGACTCCGTGAGCGTGAACTGGGCATCCCCCTCCGCCGCCGGCGGGGCGATCACAGCGGCAGACGCTGGCCGAGGTTGCGCGCTACCGCCTGGGCATACAGGCTCGGAGCCACCGCCAGATCGTCCAGCGCCAGCCCCAGGTTGCACGCGATGGTGCGCTCGTCGGCCGAGGCGCGGCCGGGCTTCTGGCCGGCCACCAGCTCGCCGAGATCGGCATAGATGGGCGGCACATCCTGAAAGTAGCCCAGCGCGCGGTAATGCTCGAACTGCGGCACGTCATCGGTGCAGAACTTGGCGGCCTGGCGCAGGGCCTGCGGATGCCAATACGAATCAAAGTCCACCAGCGACGCGAAACCGCCGGGCTTGAGCCAATCCGCCTGGATGGTGGCATGCGGCTGTTTGAGGATCGGGCCGGCCGTCACCACCAGATCACAGCCGGCGACCGCCTCGCGCGGCGTGCGGACCGGGATCACGTCGAGGCCAAACCGGGCGTGCATCTCGGCCGCAAAGGCCTGGGCGGTCTCCGGCCGGTGGTCATAAGCCAGCACCCGCTGCAGTGGGAAAAGGACGTGCAGGGCTTCGGTATTGGTGCGGCCCTGCACGCCGCACCCCAGCACCCCCAACACGCTGGACTCCGGGCGGGCCAGGTAGCGGGCGGCCACGGCGGTCGCCGCCCCGGTCCGCATGGCCGTCACCCACTCGCAATCCATGACGGCCAGCGGCCGGCCGGTCTCGGGGTCGTTCAAGATGATGAGCCCCATGATATAAGGCAGGCCGCGCCGGTAGTTCTCAGGGTAGCCGCTGACCCACTTAATGCCGGCCGCGTTCAGGCTAGGGATATAGGCGGGCATGGCGTGGATGAAGTTGTCGCCCTGGCCGGGGTGGATGCCGGGCTTGGGCGGCATCTCCACCCGGCCGGCCCCCTTTTCCCGGAAACCGGCCTCGACCAATTCGATGACCTTGGCCATCGGCAGGCCCACAGCGGCGACATCGGCTTTGGAGAGATAAAGCAGCTGCCCGTCTTGCATCTGACCTCCGATTTGAGCGGTCTAAGGCAAAATCACGCCCGAAAATCAAATTATCGTATATTAATGTATTTACGATTTTATACTCGGAAAAGACGAAAATCAAGAGCAGAATACCCCGAAATTGGCCGGTTTGATCGCTACTGCGGCGGCATGGCGGTCGTGGCGCAATTCCGACAAATGCTAGTAGAATTCTGTCTTGGCACACGATTCACCCTGCCGCCAGCCGCGGTCGAGTTTGGGCTGGCGCGGCCGCCTCCAGGAGACCTCCATGGCCGAACTGAAAACGAAACTCACCGGCGCCTCGGTAACCGATTTCATCAACGCCCTCGCGGATGAACAGGTCCGCCAAGACTGCCGAATCATTGTAGACCTGATGCGGACCGCGACCAAAGCTGAGCCGGAAATGTGGGGCAGCACCATTGTCGGTTTTGGCCGTTACCACTACACCTATGCCAGCGGCCGCGAAGGTGATTGGATGCTGACCGGCTTCTCCCCCCGCAAACAGAACCTCACGCTCTATATCATGGGCGGCTTTGAGCACTATGACGAACTGCTGGCCAAGCTGGGCAAACATACGTGCGGCAAAGCCTGCTTATACATCAAGCGGCTCTCCGACATTCACTTGCCCACCTTGAAGAAGCTGGTGCAGGCGTCCGTCAAGCACATGCGCGCCTCTCATCCGCCCAGCCGGGGCTAATCCCCCGCCCGTTCCCAGCCGGCCGGCCGGGCGCGGGCCAAAACCCGCCCAGCGGATTAGACGCGGCGGCCGCCAACCTTAGCGGCTTGACAGTCACCGCTCACCGCGTAAGCTAGTGTCAGGATATCGGGGATCCTGCGTTCGGACTTCCGGCTTGAGCCGGCCGAACACGCCGGACCATGCCCCGGTCCGGCTTGGAGAAACGCGGGTGAGCACACCCAGCCTTTTGCGATTGCTCCAGCGTTATTGCGTCACCATCGGCCTCATTGCCCTGGGCGCCGGCCTGCGGGTCTGGCCGTTGCACGCCCTGGGCTTGCGGGCTCCCTGGCTCACGTTCTACCCGGTCATCACCATCGCGGCTTTGTATGGCGGGTTCGGCGCCGGGTTGTTTGGAACCGGCCTGAGCTGTCTGACCGTCATTTTCCTGTGGCCCTGGCTGGTGGATCAGCCCTTTATCCAGGATCAGGCGGATTGGCTGGGAGCGGCGGTCTTCTTCATCAACTGCCTGATCATCTCCGGCGCCGGCGAAGCCATGCGGCGCGCGCAGGCCCAGGCCCGGCAGGCGCAGGCCCAGGCCGAAGCGGCCAACCGGGCCAAGAGCACCTTTCTCGCCAACATGAGCCATGAGCTGCGCACGCCGTTGAACGCCGTGCTGGGCTTCTCCCGCCTGCTGCGGCACACCGCTGGCACCACCCCCGAACAAGCCGGCCGCCTGGACATTATCACCCGCAGCGCCGAGCACTTGCTGGATTTGATCAACAACATTCTCGATATCGCCAAAATCGAATCGGGCCGCGTCAGTCTGGAAGTGACGGCCACCGACCTGCCCCAGCTGGCGCAGGAGGTGTATACCCTGCTGGACGTACGCGCCCTGGAAAAACAGTTAACCCTGCGGCTGGAGCTCGCCCCCGACCTGCCCCGCTTGATCCTGACAGACGCCGGCAAATTGCGGCAAGTGCTGCTCAACCTGATTGACAACGCCATCAAATACACCGCCCAGGGCGGCGTGCGCGTGCGCGTCAGCCGGGCGCCGGCCGCGGCCGGCCCGGACCAGCGCGTGCGGGTGGAGGTGGCGGACACTGGGCCGGGCATCCGCGCCGCCGATCGCGAGCGGATCTTCCTGCCGTTTGTGCAATTGGAGGGCCGGCCCGCCGCCGAAGCCGGCACCGGCCTCGGCTTGGCCATCTGCCGACAGAATGTGGAGCTGCTGGGCGGCCGCCTGGAGGTCGAGACAGCGCCCGGCGCCGGCGCCTGGTTCTATTTTGAGATCCCGGCCATCGAGCCGGCGGGGGAAGCGGCTCCGGCCGGCGCGCCGCCCAGCCGCGTTCAACGCCTGGCGGCGGGCCAACCCCGCCTCCGGCTCCTGATTGCCGAAGATCAGCCGGATAACCGCCTGTTGCTGCGCCAATGGCTGGAGCCGCTGGGCTTTGAGCTGCGCGACGCCGTCAATGGGCAAGAAGCCGTCCAGGTCTGCCGGCACTGGCGGCCGGATCTGGTGTGGATGGACATCCGCATGCCGGTGATGAGCGGGCTGGAGGCCGCCCGGGTTATCAAAGCCGATCCCCAGAGCGGGCCGCCCAAAATTATCGCCCTCACCGCCCATGCCCTGGAAGAGGAACGGCTGGAAATCCTGGCGGCTGGCTGCGACGATTTCATCCGCAAACCGTATCGCGAACGCGACCTCTGTGAAGCCCTGGCAAAGCATCTCGGCGTGCGTTTTGTTTATGCGGCGGCGGCCCCGGCCGCCGCCGCGCCGCGCCCCCTGGAAGCCGGCGAGCTCACGTCCCTGCCCCCGGTGCTGCTGCGCGAACTGGCGCAGGCGGTGGAACTCTTGGACGCACGACGCTGCCAGGCCGTGATCGACCGGATCCGTCCGGTGGATCACGCCCTGGGCGAGCATCTGCGCGGCCTGCTCCAGGACCTGCAGTACGAGCCGGTGCTCGCCGTCCTCGATGACGTGCTGGCCAAGGAAGCTGTATGAACCCCGCCGCGCCGCCGGCGCCTGAACCCCCGGGTGATATTCTCATCGTCGATGACACGCCGGCCAGCCTCAAGGTGTTGGTGGACCTGCTGGGCGGCGCCGGCTACCAGCTTCGGCCGGCCACCAGCGGCGAACTGGCGCTGCGCAGCGTGGCGGCGCAGGCGCCGGCGCTCATCCTGCTGGATGTCAAGCTGCCGGGCCTGGACGGCTACGAAGTCTGCCGGCGTCTGAAAGCGGCCGAGCAGACGCGGGCCATCCCCGTCATTTTTATCAGCGTCCACAATACCGAACAAGAGAAGCTGCTGGGTTTTCAGGCCGGCGGCGTCGACTACATCACCAAACCCTATCAAGCCGAGGAAGTGCTGGCGCGGGTGAAAACCCACCTGACGCTCCACCAGCTCCACCAGGAGCTGCGGACTCTAAACCAGACGCTGGAGCAGCAAGTCCTGGCCCGCACCGCGGCGTTAGCGCAAATCAATGCCGCCCTGGAGCGGGAAAATGAAGACCGCCGGCGGCTGGAATTGGCGCTCCGCCAAAGCGAACGGCGCTATCGCGGGATTGTGGAGACGGCCGGGGAAGGGATTTGGCTGATTGACGACCACGCCGTGACCCAGTTTGTGAACGCCAAAATGGCGGCCATGCTGGGCTACACGCCCGCGGCGATGCTGGGGCGGCACTTGTTCGATTTCATGGACGCGGCCGGGCGCCGCGACGCGGCCGAAAAACTGGAGCGCCGCCGCCAAGGCATCAACGAGCAGCACGAGTTCTGTTTCCTGCGCCAGGATCACACGCCCGTCTGGACAAGCGTCAACACCAACGCCCTGTTGAGCGACACGGGGGAATTCACGGGGGCGCTGGCCATGGTGACCGACATCACCGAGCGCAAGCGCGCCGCGGACGCGCTGCGGGACGCCAACGCCTACCACCGCAGCTTGATTGAAATCAGCCTGGACCCCCTGGTGACCATCGGGCCAACCGGCCAGATCACCGACGTCAACGCGGCCACCGAACGGGTCACCGGTTATACGCGCACCGAACTGATCGGCACGGATTTCTCCACCTACTTTACGGAGCCGGCGCTGGCGCGCGCCGGGTATCAGCAGGTCTTCCGCGATGGCACGGTCCGCGATTACCCGTTGGAGATTCGCCATCGGGATGGGCGCCGGTTTGACGTCTTGTACAACGCCGCCGTCTATCGCGACCCGGCCGGCCAAGTGGCCGGGGTGTTTGCGGCGGCGCGCGACATCACCGAGCGCAAACACGCCGAGCGGGCGCAGGCGGCTGAACGCGGCCGCTTACAGGCCCTCATCCAATCCAGCCGCGATGGCCTGGTGCTGTTCGGCGTGGCGGGGCAGGTGTCCGTGGCCAACCAGCCGGCGCTGGACGCCCTGGGCTGGACCGGCCAGCCCGCCGACTGGCTGGGCCGGCCGTTTGACGCGGTGCTGGCCGCCACCCCGGCGCCGGCCGCCCAGGCTGTTTTGCGGGACGTGTGGCAGCATCTGCAGTCCGCCGACTTGCCCCTGAACGAAGCCGAATTGACCTTGCCGGCGCGCAGCCTCCGCTGGGTGGGCCTGCCCGTCGTGTCGGAGGGCGAGGTGCTGGGCCGCCTGTTGGTGCTGTACGATGTCACCCGCGAACGCGAGCTGGAAAAGCTCCACACCGATCTCACCCACATGCTGGTGCATGACCTGCGCAACCCACTCACCAACATCCAGAGCGCGACCCAGTTTATCGAATGGGACGGCCTCGCCACCGTCAGCCCGGACCAGCGCCGGATGTTGGCGGCCATCAGCGATGCCAGCGCGTCGATGCTGCGCTTGGTGTCGGCGATTCTGGAAGTAAGCCGGCTGGAGAGCGACCCCATGCCGCTGCACCGGGAGCGGCTGCCACTGGCCGCGCTCATGACGCAGGCCGTCCAGGTCCAAGCGCCGTTGGCGGCCGAACGCCAGCTGCGCTTTGAAACCCACTGGCCGGCGGACCTGCCGGACGCGTATGGCGACGCTGACCTCATTCAGCGGGTTTTGCAGAATCTGCTGGGCAATGCGCTCAAATTCACCCCGGCCGGCGGCGTGGTGCGGATTGGGGCGCACCGCCAGCCCGCGCCCAGCCCCTTTGTGCAGGTGTGGGTGAGCGACAGCGGCCCCGGCCTCGCCGCGGAACTGCGCGGGCGCTTGTTCCAGAAATTCGCCACCGGCCAGGTTGAACACCATGGTTCCGGGCTGGGGCTGGCCTTCTGCCGCCTGGCGGTGGAAGCCCACGGCGGGCGGATTTGGGCCGAGAGCGAGCCGGGCGCCGGGGCCACCTTTCGATTTACCGTTCCCAGCTGGGCCTCAGCCAACGGCCAGGTCTCTTAAAATCCCCCGTCCTCGGCGGTTTGGAGAGGCGGCAGCGTTGAGCGCGCCGGGCGTTCAGGCGGGGGAGGTTTCAGCGGCCGAGGCGGTTAGCGGCCGGGGCCGGCGTTCGGCCGGCGTATCCGCTGGATCAGAGTCCGGTAGCTGATGAGAAACAGCAGGCTTCCGCCCGTGACCCAGTAGAAAAACCTCACCCCCGCCGCGCCGGAATCCGAGCCGCTGAAGACGCCGTGCAGCAGCGCCAGGCCGTAGACCAGAAAGCTGGCAAAGTGCAGGGCGCGCCAGAATTTGGGGCCAGACAGCGACCGCACGTAGAAGCTCAGCCCGACGACGGCCAGCCCATAAAAGCCGGCCTGCCCCAGCCCCACCCAGACCGGGCGGTAAGCGCCGGACGCAAACGGAACCAGCAATTGAGCGGGTGTGTAGGCCGCAAACTGATCCCCCAGCAGAATCAAACCATGAAACAAGGCGAAAGCCAGCCCGATCAGGCTGGTGTGCTGATGAACGTCATAGGCCACAGGGCCGCCGGGCCACAGCCGGGCCAGCCGGCTGGTGAGTGACACGCCAAGACACATCGACAGCCAGAGCAGGGCATAGGCGACCAGACCGCTGACGCGCGACAGATACCAATACGCCTTCGGCGCGTCACCGGTCAGAGTCTGCGACAGACCGGGCAGCCAGGCCGGCAGCACCACCGCCGCCGCGATCGCGCCGAAAGCCACGCTGCCCAACAAGCCGGCCAAGGTTGCCAGATCCATCGCCGGCGCCAAGTCATCCAGCGTTGTCCGAGTCACCGTCATGATTATCTCCTCCAGAATCATTCCACGCCCTGGGTGCGCCCGGCCGGGCGCGCCCAGGGCGGGCTGGGCTTCAGCGCGACGACCGGGTCACTGTAACCGGCGGTGACGCCACCCGCCGCAGTTGCGGCGCGGCCGGCTGAACCAGGGCGGACTGAGCCGGCGCGGCGCTGGCGTCCGGCGTATCCGCGCCGGCCGCCTCGGTCGGGGTCAGGCTCAAGATGGCCCAGCCGCCCAGGGTGGCGGCCACCGCCACCGCCGTGATCAGCCCGTTGACGCCGGGCGCGCCGGACGCCGGCCGAGGGGGGGAAGCGGGTTTAGTCGTCATCGCCGTGTTCTCCATGCTCATCTTCGTTTTCGCCGTCAGCGCCCGCCCGCGGCTGGACCAGCGCTGCCGCGCCGTTATAGAGCACCTGGCCGGTGCTGGCGTCCACATAGATCAGGCCCTGAGCGGTGGTAACCTCGTAGGCGGCCCGGCCTGCGA
>JAGOBN010000044.1:0-6789 GCA_017999235.1 Anaerolineales bacterium
GCGGTCACCGCCGCCAACGCCGACGACATCGGCGTGCTGATCGGCAGCGGCGCGGCCGGCATCTGGACCTACACCGCCCAGCAGAAAATCATGGACGAGCACGGCCCCAGCCGGCTCAGCCCGTTGTTGATCCCCATGATCACGGTGGATTCGGCCGCGGTGCAGGTGAGCATCCAGACCGGCGCCCGCGGCCCCAACTTTGGTTTGGCGGCGGCGTGCGCCACGGGCGGGGATGCCCTGGGCGAAGCTTATGAGATCATCCGGCGCGGCGACGCCGAAGCCATGCTGGCCGGCGGGACGGAAGCGGCGGTCACGCCGTTGGGCATCGGCGGTTTTGATCAGATGAACGCGCTCTCGCGCCGCAACGCGGACCCGGCCGGCGCCAGCCGGCCGTTTGAGCGTGACCGGGACGGCTTTGTGTTGAGCGAGGGCGCCGGCGTCCTGGTTTTAGAAGCGTTGGAGTTTGCGCGGCGGCGCGGCGCGGAGCCGCTGGCCGAGGTGCTGGGCTACGCCAACACCTCCGACGCCGCCCACTTCACTAACCCGGACCCGGCCGGCCGCCAGGCGGCCCGCGCCATCAGCCGCGCCCTGGCCAAAGCCGGCCTCACGCCGGCGCAGGTGGATCACATCAACGCGCATGCCACCGGCACGCCCTTGGGCGATGTGTTTGAAGCGCGCGCGCTGCAGCTGGCGCTGGGGGACCGGGCGGCGCGGGTGCCGGTCAGCGCCACCAAATCCATCACCGGCCATCTGCTGGGCGCGGCCGGCGCGGTGGAGACCATCTGGACGGTGCTGGCCCTGCGGGATCAGATCCTCCCACCGACTATCAATTACGCCGCGCCGGACCCCGACTGCGATCTCGACTGCGTGCCCAACACTGCCCGGCCGGCGGCGCTGGAGGTGGCCCTCAACAACGCCTTTGGCTTCGGCGGCCACAACACGGTCCTGGTGCTGGGGCGCTTCACCGATTAGGCGCTACGGGCCGGCGGCGGCGGCGACGCTGAAGGACCAGTTGACGGCCACCGGCGCGTTATTCACCAGGGCGGTGACGCTGACGGTGTAGGTCTGGCCGGCGGCGAGGGGCGCCAGCGGCAGCAGCACAATCGCATCCCGCGTGTCTAACAACAGTTTGCCGTAATTGCCATCTGAAGTATTGGCCGGATACTCCGTGGCCGAAAACGCGCAGTGCGCGAGCGGGCCGCCGGCGTTGGTGATAAGCGTGGGGTTGACGGCCGCCAGGCGCTCACCCTGGATCGAGCCATCGCCCAACTGGATCAAGAGCGGCAGCCCCTGGGCGTTGGCGCAATTGGGCGCCAGACGCGGATCGGGGTTGTCCGCGCCGGAGTACGAGCGCAGGCCCACGCTGGCGTTGCGGCCCGGCCACAGGCTGGGATAGCTCACCCCGGCCGGCGCGCCGGCCTGCCAGCCGCTGAGCACATTGGCCACCGCCGCCATCTGCACCCCGCCATCGGCCTCGGCATAGGTGCCAAAGCCGGCGCTGCGCAGTTCGGGGTCCAGCAGGCTGAGCGCCTGAAATGGGCTGCGCATCCAAAAATCCACCGCCCAGTCCGCGGTGCTGGCCACGGTGTCGGTCACCAGCAGCAAACTGCGCGAGGCCGCGTAGTTGCCCTCATCCGAGTACCACTGCGGAAACGCCACCCGGTCCTGCGTCGCCACCAGTTGATCGGTTTTGACCATATACACCGCGTGCTGGGCCGCGCCGCCGCTCCAATCCGGATCGTTTTGGAGGATGGGCAGGCCGGCCTGGCTTCGGTACCGGTTAAGGGGAGCCAGTCCCCAGGGATAATCGCGGCTGATGATGGGCAGATAGGCGGGGTCCGGGGCTGCCAGGTTGACCTTGGCCTGACCGCCGGCGGCCGGCTGGCTGAACATGAGCCAGCTGAACAGGCTCATCCCCAGGGCAAATGGCAGCCAGAGTTTGATCGAAGTCCGTGACATAGTGATCTCCCGCTGAAGAGTGTTTCAAGAAGCGTGCCAGCGGGCCAAAACAAAACACCGCCGGCGCTATGAGGCGCCGGCGGTGGTCAAGAGGGGAGAAGCGTGCGCCGGGCACAAACGGGAGGGCTTAGCCCTGCGGCCGTTCGCCCAGGGTCACCTGGACCGTCAACGTTTGGCCGGACCGCTGCACCGTGACCGGGATGGTCTGGCCGGCCTGGTACTCCATCAGCACGTTCAGGTAGCGGTGGTCGCCGTCGATGGCCTGGCCGCCGATCTGGGTGATGATATCGCCGGGCTGCAGGCCGGCCTGGGCGGCCGGCGAGTTGCGCCCGACGGTCTGCACAAAGACGCCCCATTGCACCGGCAGGTCGTAGGCCCAGGCCAGCTCCGGTGAGATGGGCGTGCCATTAATGCCCAGGTAGGGGCGCGCGACGTAGCCTTGCCGGATCAACTGGTCGCTCACCGCCCGCACCGTGGCCGAGGCGATGGCGAACCCCAGCCCTTCCGCCTGGTCGGCGGCGGAGCCGGCATTCCGCACCACCAGCGTATTGATGCCGATCACCTGGCCGGCCAGGTTGATGAGCGGCCCGCCGGAATTGCCGTGGTTGATGGCGGCATCGGTCTGGATCAGGTCTTCCATCTGGTAGCCGGAGCTGGTCTCAATGGACCGGCCGGTGGCGCTCACCACGCCGGCGGTGACCGTGTTGCGGAAATCGCCCAGCGGCGAACCGATGGCGATGACCGACTCGCCCGGCTGGAGCGCGTCCGAGTCGCCCAGCTCCGCCACGCCCGGCAGAGCGCCGGCCACCTTCAGCACGGCCAGGTCCGCCAGCGCGTCCGTCCCCACCAGGTCCGCGTTCACGGTCTGCCCGTCGCGGTAGATCACCTGCAGGCGGCGGGCGTTTTCCACCACATGGTTGTTGGTGATGACGTAGCCGTCCGCCGATACGATGACGCCGGAGCCGGACCCTTGATCCACGTTCACCACCGTGACGACCGCCGGGCTGACCTTGGCCACCGCCTCCTGGATGGCCGTGGTCACCTCCACCCGCCGCGTCTCGGCCGGGAGCGCCGGCGCGGCGGCGGGGGCCGCTTCAGCGGCCGCGGGCGCGGCCGGCTGGGCCGCGTTCAGCCGGTCCCTGACCGCGTAATACATCACGCCGCCGCCGGCCACCACGCCCGTCAAGCCCGCCAACCCCATCGCCGCCAGCAGCAGACCCGCCAAGACCATGCGTTTGACCGACATTGTGTGCGCTCCTTAAGTGTGTTCTGCGAGATGCTGGGGATGATCGCGCCGGCAGCTTAACCGGTCCTGAATTGCAATTTGGTATCCGCTAAGAGCCGGGCGGGGCGGGGTGATTTTTCTCCTGGCGCATTCGCTTGTAGAATACCGCCTGACGCTCGCCGGCCTGGGATTTCCGGGCCGGCGTGGAGGATGCGCGGCTATGCCGACCCTGACCCTTGTGCTCGTGGCGCTGATCGCCTTGCTGGTGGGCTTCCTGCTGGGCTGGCTGGTGGAGTGGCGCATCGACCTGGCTTACTGGCGCTCGTACTTCAAGAGCGCCGAAGAGGAAGAGGCCGCCGAGCGCGTCATCGAGCTGGAAGCGCGCAGTCCGGCCCTGGCGCTGCCGCCGGCCGGCCAGGAACTGCTCTTCAACACCCTGCGCGAGCAGGTCACCCAACGCGACGCGGACCTGGCGACCCTGCGCGGCACCATCGAGCAGTTGGGCGCCAGCGAGGGCCGGTGGCGCGCGCGCGAGGCGGAATTATTGGAGGCCGCGCGCCGGCTCCAGACCGAAGTGGAAGCGCTCACCGAAGCCAAGGCCGACGCCGAATCCGAATGGCGCCATGAGCTGGCCCGCCGGGAATCCCAATGGCGGGAGAGCCAAGAGGCCGCGCTGGCCGGGCTGCGCGCCGAGGTGGCGCGGCTGCAGGCCCAGGCCATGGAAGCCCGCCGGCAGGCGGAGAACGAGGCCGCCGGCCGGCTGGCCCAGACCGAACAGCAGTGGCGCGCGCGCTATGACGGGGACCTGGCCGCCGCGCGGGCCGAGGCCGAGCGCCTGGGCGCCCAGATGGCGGCGCTGGAACACCGCTTTACGCGCTACAAACAGCACCATCCCGCCACCCTGGCGGAGATTGACGGCATCGGTCCGGCCGTGGAAGACGCGCTGCGCCAGGCCGGCATCCACACCTACACCGATCTGGCCGCGCGCCGGCCGGAGGAACTTCAGGCCCTGCTCGACCCGCCCAAGTGGCGCAAAGTGGATTTTGAGGCCTGGATCACGCGGGCGCGGCAGCTTTCCCAGGAAGAGGCATGAGGCCGGCCGGGCGGATCCGGCGGCGCGTGCCGGATCGCGATCAGGCGCATCTCCAAAAAAAGAAAATGGTCGTCGTCGTGATCGCGGGCCTGATCATCTTGCTGGCCGTGGCGGCGCTGATCGTGCGTTGACTTCATTTGGCCCGCTGTTTATACTGCGAACGGGGGTACACCCCAGCGGGTATTTTGCCGGCCGCTGTCGTCCCCCTGCATACTGGCAGATGCTGAGCTAGCCCCATCCACCCCTAACGGACTCTCAGGAGAATTCAATGGAGACCAAGCCCTGGATTAAGCACTACGACCAGCCCGTGCCGGCCTCGCTGATGCCCTACCCGGACGTCCCCGCCTTTCATTTCCTGGAGGAAATGGCTCAAAAATACCCGGACCGCGCCTGCACCATCTTCAAAGGCCGGGTGGTCACCTATCGGGAAATGAATGAGATGGCTGACCGGATGGCGGCGGCTTTGGCCGGCCTGGGCGTTAAGAAGGGCGACCGGGTGGGGATCTTCATCCCCAACACCCCGCAATTCGTGGTCGCTTTCTACGGCATCCTCAAGGCCGGCGGCATCGTGGTGGCCACCAACCCGCTGTACACCCCGCGCGAGATTGAGCATCAGCTCAATGACGCCGGCGTGGAGCTGATGGTGGTGATGAGCAACTTCTACGGGCGCATCAAGGAAGTCCAGGCCAAGACCAAGCTCAAGACCCTGATCGTCACCAATATTAAGGAACAGCTGCCCCCGGTGCTGGCGCTGTTGTTCACGCTGGCCAAGGAGAAGAAAGACGGCCATCGCGTGGACCTGGCGCCGGGTGACGTGTGGATGAAAGACTTGCTGGCCAAATACTCGGCCGCCGACCGGCCCAAGCCGGCCCTGAGCGGCTCCGACCTGGCCCTGTTCCAGTATTCGGGCGGCACCACCGGCCTGTCCAAGGCCGCCATGGCCACCCACAGCAACCTGATCGCCAACATGCGCCAGATCGGGGCCTGGCTGCATCCCTTCCGCGAGGGCGGCGAACGCACGCTGATGGCGATCCCGCTCTTCCACGTCTATGGGATGGTGGGTGGCATGCTGATCAGTGTGGCCAAGGGCTCGGCCCTGGTGATGGTCCCCAATCCGCGCGACCTCAAGGACGTGCTGGAGAACATCGCCAAATTCAAGCCCACGTACTTCCCCGGTGTGCCGGCGATGTACAACGCGCTCAACAACCACCCGGATGTGAAGTCCGGCAAGGCGGATCTCAGCTCGATCCGCTATTGCGCCTCCGGCTCTGCGCCGCTGCTGCTGGAGACCAAGCAGACCTTTGAGAAGCTCTCGGGCGGCACGGTGTTCGAGGCCTTCGGCCTCTCGGAAGCGCCCACCGCCACCCACGGCAATCCGTTGACGGGCGTCAACAAGGCCGGCTCCATCGGCATGCCCCTGCCGGATACGGAGAGCAAGCTGGTCTCGCTGGAAGACGGCGTCACCGAAGTGGCGCTCGGTGAGGAAGGCGAGCTG
Source organism: Anaerolineales bacterium (assembly GCA_017999235.1). Next base: position 5,773 of record JAGOBN010000044.1, read on the forward strand.
ATCATCCGCGGCCCGCAGGTCTTCAAGGGCTACTGGAACATGCCCACCGAGACCGCCAACACCCTGCGCGATCTCAATGACGGCGGCAAGCCGTGGCTGTTCACGGGCGACATCGCCAAGATGGATGAAGACGGTTACTTCTACATCGTGGACCGCAAGAAGGAGCTGATCAAACCCGGCGGCTTCCAGGTCTGGCCGCGCGAGGTGGAAGAAGTGCTGATCAAGCATCCGGCGCTGCTGGAAGTGGGCGTGGCCGGCGTGCCGGACGCCCAGGCCGGCGAGGCCGTGAAGGCGTGGGTGGTCTTCAAGCCCGGCCAGACCGCCACGGAAGAGGAGCTGCGCGCCTTCTGCAAGAAGGAGCTCACCGGCTATAAGGTCCCCAAATACTTTGAGGTGCGCGAGGCCCTGCCGCGCACCACGGTCGGCAAGGTCCTGCGCCGCGAGCTGGTGCGTGAGCACAAGGAAAAAGCCAAAGCCTAGTCAAGCCCGGCCGCCAGGTCTTCGGGCCGTATAGTGGGCCACGGAGACACGGAGCCACAGAGCCTTGCTCTGGGCCTCTGCGTCTCTGTGGCCCGACGTTTGTCTGGGCGCCCAGGCGGGCCGGCGGTGGTTTGAGGCTTCGGGAGGCGAGGATGCGCGCGGCGTTGTTTGATATTGACGGCACCCTGACGACCGACAACGTCTGGAAGGGTTTGATGGACTATCGCGCGCGGCGCGGGGAGCGGCGCTGGACGCACGCCGCCTTTGTGGGCCTGCACTACCCGCTGCTGCTGCCGCGCGCCCTGCGCCTGCTCAGCGAGGCGGATTTCCGCCGCTGGTGGACGCAGCACCTCACCTGGTACTTCCGCGGCGACACGCCGGCGCAGGTGGCGGCCATGGCGGCCTGGGTGGCGCGCGAGGCCACGGCGCCTATGGCGCGGCCGGACATCCTGGCGCGCCTGCGGGAGCACCTGGCCGCCGGCGACACGGTAGCCCTGGTGTCGGGCGCGCCGCAGCCGTTTGTGGATGCGATCGCCG
>JAGOBN010000044.1:6889-12153 GCA_017999235.1 Anaerolineales bacterium
TTGGCGGCTTCCTCCAGCATGGGGAAGTGGCGCGAGTCTTCGAGCGAGATGCTGTGGACGTTGTTGGTCAGCGCCTCCATGAGCCCGTTGTCGGGCGCCGTCACCAGCGTGTCCTTCTCGCCATAGACCAGCAAGTACGGGGGCTTGAGCTCGGCCACCGCGTCCTTGAGGTCGGCGCCGGACAGCTCGCGCACACTGGCCGCCACCGCGCCCAGATCGGTCTTGCCGGTTTCGCGGTTGATCGGCTCCGTTTGCGGGCCGCGGCCCAGCAGGGTTTCCGCCAGGAGGGTCAGGGGCGTTTCCAGCAGCCGGCCGGCGAACGCGCCGCGGGTCAGCGGCACGCTGATGGCCATCGCCCGGTCGGCCTGCTCCGGATATTTCCTCAGGAAATGCGCCACCACGGCGCCGCCCAGCCCGTGCCCCACAAAAGCCGCTTTGAGGATCGCCAGCCGGTCCATGAAGCCGCGCAGCAGCTCCACCTGGGCGTCCAGGCTGTAGCGCTCGCGGCGCTTGCCGGAATCCCCGAACCCCCACAGATCCAGCGCGTAGGCGCGATACTCGCCGCTGAGCGCCTGCATGGTGGGAATCCAGTAGCGCCACGAGCCAAGCCAGCCGTGGACGAAGATCACCGGGCGGCCGCGCCCGAGGACCTCGTAATGGACCACGTCGTCGTCAACGATAATCGCGCTCACACTAACCCTCGCCGGCCGCGCTACGGCCGGTTCTTGGCGAGCAGTTCGGCCACCTTGGCCATGAGTTGATCCGGCGCAAACGGCTTGAGCAGATACTCCGTGGCGCCGGCCGCCAGCCCGCTCTGCACTTCCTGGTCCTGGCCTTTGGCGGACAGAAAGACCACCGGGATATGGGCGGTGCGCGGCTCGGCTTTGATCAGCCGGCACATCTCGTAGCCCGTCATTTTGGGCATGCGCACATCGCTGATGATCAGGTCGGGCGTCTCGCGCAGCGCCGCCTGCAGGCCTTCCTCGCCGTTGCTGGCCGTCACCACCTCATGCCCGGCGAACTGCAGCGTAAAAGCGATCAGGTCGCGGATATCGCGTTCATCCTCAGCCACAAGTATCTTTGCCATGAGTCCCTTTACGAGCGCGCCGCGCCCGCGCTAGACGATCCGTTCGGTTTCCGCCACCGGCAGGGCGATGGCGAAGGTGCTGCCGCGCTCCGGCTCGGACTGCTGGAGCCAGATCCGCCCGCCCTGCATCTCCATCAGCTGTTTGGCGATGGACAGGCCCAGGCCGGTGCCGGCGGTGGCCATGACCAGCGCGTTCTCGCCGCGGAAGAAGCGGTCGAAGAGCCGGGGCTGGATGTCGAGCGGGATGCCCACGCCGGTGTCGCTGACTTCCACTATCAGGTCGCGGCCGGCGTCCACCCGGGCGCGCAGGGTGACGGTGCCGGCGGGCGGCGTGTAGTTGAAGGCGTTTTCGGCCAGGTTCATGATGACCTGCGTCACCCGATTGTAATCGCCGCGGGCCGGCGGCAGGTCGTCGGCCAGGTCGGTCTGCAGGGTCAGCGTTTTGCCGGTCTCGGCCGCGCGGACGCGCAGGGTGTCCATGACGCTGGCGATGATCTCGCGCACGTTGACGGGCTGGAGGGCCACCTCCACCCGGCCGGCCTCGATCCGGGAGATATCCAGCAGGTCGTTGACCAGCAGGTTCAGCCGGTCGGCGTTGCTGCGGATGACCTCCACAAACTTGGTCTGCTGCGGGGCCAGGCCGCCGGCGGCCCCCATCAGCAGCATATCGGCGTACCCCTTGATGGGCGTGATCGGCGTGCGCAGCTCGTGGCTGACCATCGTCACGAACTCGCTCTTCAGCCGGTCCACCTCGACATCGCGGGTGATGTCGCGGATCAAGGACACCGAGCCCAGATACTCCTCGCCGGTGAGCACCGGCGCCAGCGAGACGGACAGGATGCGGTGGTCTTCCAGCTCCAGGCGCTCGGTGAAGAGCGTGCCGGGCGCGAAGCCGCTGGGGTCCAGGCTCCAGCGGGTGATGGCCTCGATCCAGGCCTTGCCGGCGGCCCCGTAAATGCCCACAAACTCGCCGATCGGCCGGCCCAGCATCTGGGCGCGGGTCAGGCCGAGCGTGCGCTCGCCGGCGCTGTTGAGCAGGATAATCTGCCCGTCGCTGTCGGCCACCAGCACGCCGTCGGCGATGCCTTCCAGGATGGCGCGGTTTTTGGTGGTCTCCACCTGCTGGGCGCGCAGCAGGTTCCCCAGCCGCTCGGCCTGGTCACGGATCAGGCGGTAGAGCTCGGCGTTGTTGCTGGCCGCGCCCACCTGGTTGGCGGCGGCGGCCACCAGCCGCAGCTGCTCCTCGTCAAAGGCGTTGTAGAGCGGGCTGAACAGCAGCAGCGCCCCCAGCACATCCTCGTTGGCCATCAGCGGCACGGCCAGCGCGCTCTTGTGCGTGGTGTTCTGCTCCGGCAGCTTCTTCCAGCGCGTGTCGGCGTCGAGATTGTTGATGACCACCGGCTGCCGGTTCTGGATCACCCAGCCCACCAGGCCCTCTCCGCGCCGGAACGGCACGGGCTCGCCGCCGGGCGGCACGGTCTTGGGGCTGCCCAGCGCCGCGCGGTACATCAGCTGGTCGGTCTGCAGGTCGATGACGAAGATCGAGCCTTGCGTGGCGTTGACGGCCTCGGTCACCAATTGCAGGGCGCGCGCCAACACCCGGTCGAGATCCAGACTGCTGGACAGCTCGGTGGTGATCTGCAGGAGCGTTTCCACGCGCTCGCGTTCGCGCTGCAGCTCGTGGGTGCGCTCGGTCACGCGCGTTTCCAGGTTGCGCGCAAACTGGGCGTTGGTCAGCGCCGACGCGATCTGCGCGGCCGTGGTCTGGCACAGTTCGATCTCTTCCGTGCTGAACTCGCGGGCGGTGAAGGACCCCAGGCTGAAGGCCCCAAAGGCTTTACCCTGGGCCACAAACGGCGCCAGCAGCAGGCTGTGGATGCCCAGGCCGATCTGGCGGGCGCGGAAGTCATCGCTGAGCCGGCGGTCTTCCGCCACCTCGGTGACGATGACCACGCGGCGCGCCAGCACCTGATGCGCCAGCGGATCGGTGCCGAGCGTGAGGTGGGAGCCGAGCGCGCCCAAGGCCGGATGTTCCGCCTCCACCACGGCCTTCTCTTCGGCCGGGTCAATCAGGATCAGGCTGGTGTGGTCGGCCGCGAACATCTCGGCCAGCTGCTCCACCGCTTCGCGCAGGATCGTGTCCACATCCAGGGTGGCCGTCAAGGTGCGGGCCAGCAAATTGAAGGCGGCCATGCGGTCGTTGCGCTGCGTCAATTCCACGGCGCGCACCTGGGCTTCCCCGAACAAGCGCGCGTTCTGGCCGGCCACCGCCGCCTGGTTGGCCAGCGTCTGGGCCACCTCAATCTCGCCGGGCGTGAAGCGCCGGCGGGCTGTGGTCTGTTCCAGCAGCAGCACGGCGGCCAGGGTGCGGGTGGCCGTGGTCTGCACGGCGGCCAGCGGGACGGCCAGCAGCGAGCGCACTCCGCGCGCCGCCAGCGCCGGCCGGTCCGGGGCCAGGCGCGGGTCTTCGGCCGCTTCTTCCACCGCCAGCGGCGCCAGCGATTCCTGCAGGCGCGCCAGGACTGCCGGCGGGAGGCTGGGCTCCGCGGCGGCCTCCGGCAGCCAGAAGCTGGGGCGCGGCGGCAGGCCGGCGGCGCCGTCCACCACGAAGACGGCGGCGGCGTCGGCGTTGAGCGCGGCCAGCATCTCGCGCGCCAGAATCTCGTACAAGGCGTCGGCGTCCAGGAGGCCGCCCAATTGGGCCGAGACGCGGTTGAGCAGGGCCAGCCGCTGCGCGCGGGCGGCGGCCTCGCGCGTGCGCCGCTCGTTCTCTTCAAACAGGCGCGCATTATCCAGGGCCACGGCGGCCTGGTTGGCGAAGGCCAGCACGCTTTGGCCGGCCTGGGCGGAGTAGAAATCCGGCTCCACCTTGTCCAGCACCAGCGCCCCCAGGATGCGGCCCTTGCTGATCAGCGGCGCACCCAGCCAGGAGCGGGTCGGTTGAAACTCGCCGCCCGGGAAGCGCTCGTCGGCGCGCACGTCCGGCACCCGGATGGCGGCGCCGGTGCGCTCCATCTCCGCGAACAAGACGCTGTCGGCGATGTTGACGGTCAGCCCCAGGCGTTCGGCGTCGTTTTCGAAGCCGCGCGCGGCCACAATGCGGAGCTGGCCGCTGGCGTCCGCGCCGCGCCGCTCATCGGCCTCACGCCGGTCGTCGGCGCCGCGCCGCTCATCGGCGCCGCGGAGCCAGAGCGTGACGCTGTCCGCGTCGGCGATGCCGGGCAGGCCGGCCAGCACGGCCTGTACCACGTCGTCGGTGCGCAGGGCGGCGGTCATGGTCCGGGAGGCTTCGGCTAGGGCCGCCAGCTGCGCGGCGCGCCGGCGGATATCGCTTTCCAGGGCCGCGCTTTCCAGGGCCGCGCCCAGCTGATTGGCCAGGATGGTGAACAGTTCCAGGTCTTCGGCCGCCAGCAGGCCGGTCTGCTGGGCGCCGGCGAACAGCGCGCCCACGGCCGTGCCTTGGCTCAGGATAGGCGCGCACACAAAGGCGGTCAGGTTGAGCAGCAGGCTGAACGGCGTGGCGGCCCAATCCGAGCGTTTGACATTGGATGAGAAGAGCGGGAATTCCTGGTCGATGACGTGGGCCAGGGGGTTGAGCTGGCGCAGCAGCGGCTCCAGCTTCACTTCGGCGCGGATGGCGCCGGCGCGGCCCCGGACGACGAGCTGGCCGCCCTCGCGCAGGGCGATGAGCGCCAGATCCACCTTCATTTCGGTCAGCAGCGCCTCGGCCACGGTCTGCAGCAGCTGCCCGCGGTCCGCCACGGCCGTGGCGCGCTCAATGACCCGGTGCAGAGCCAGCAGCCGCGCGGCGCGGCGCTCGGCGGCCTGGAACAGACGCGCGTTCTCGATGGCCAGGGCCGCCTGATTGGCGAAGATTTCAATAATCTCAATGGTGGCGCGGGTGGGGCGCAGGCCGTCGCGCGGATCATCCAGGCTGAGCAGGCCCACCGGCTCCTGGCCGGAGCCGAGCAGCGGCGTGAGCAGCATATCCTCCGGGTGCCAGGCGTTGGCGACCGAATCCGCCAGGCGCTGCGGGGCCGGCATGGGCGTGACTTCCACATGCCGGATCAGGTCGGCGGAGCGCTCGGAGGGCAGGAAGTACGATTGGCTGAGGCGGAACTCCGGCCGCATCAAATGCTGGGCGTTCTCCCCCGGATGCTCGCGGTCCCGCGTGGCT
>JAGOBN010000045.1 GCA_017999235.1 Anaerolineales bacterium
ATGACGACCAGAGCAAGCTGGAGCTGGGGCGCTTCAAGTCCCTGGGCCGGCTGGAGGAACTGGAGCCCATCCTCAAAACCGAGCGCGTGGATGAGATCATCATCACCCTGCCGTGGATGTACCAGCGCCAGATCACGGCGGTGGTGCGCGCCGGCGATAAGCTGGGCATCCGCGCCCGCGTGGTCCCGGATTTGTTCCGGCTGTCGCTCAGCCGGCTGGACGTGGACGATATCGGCGGCATCCCGCTGGTGGGCATCAAGGAGACCAGCCTGCCGGGCCTGGGGCGGGTGGTTAAACGCGGCCTGGATGTGCTGGCCGCCGGCCTGGTGCTGCTGGTGGTGGGCCTGCCGATGCTGATCATCGCGGCCTTGATCAAGCTGGAATCGCCGGGGCCGGCCCTCTTCCGGCAGACGCGCGTGGGCGAACGCGGCCAGCTCTTCACCATCTTCAAATTCCGCTCGATGCGCGCCGGCGCCGAGGACGAGCAGGAGCGGCTGCGCGCTCACAATCAGGCCTCCGGCCCGCTCTTCAAAATCAAAGACGATCCGCGCCAGACGCTGGTGGGCCGCTTCCTGCGCCGCACCAGCCTGGACGAGCTGCCCCAGTTTCTCAATATCCTGCGCGGCGAGATGAGCCTGGTGGGGCCGCGGCCGGGCCTGCCGCAGGAAGTGGCGCAGTATCAGGCCTGGCACCGCCAGCGCCTCGACGCGCCGCAAGGCCTGACCGGCTTGTGGCAGATCTCCGGCCGGAGCGATCTGACCTTTGATGAAATGTGCCTGCTGGACATCTACTACATTGAAAACTGGTCCCTGGGCCTGGATTTTCAGATCGCGCTGCGCACCATCCCGCACATCCTGTTTGGGCGCGGCGCGTATTAGGGATGGGGGATGCGGGGACTGAGGGATTGGGGGATTGATGGATTTAGGGGATTAGGGATAAGGAGCACACATGCCTCTCGATATCTTGGTGGGCGCGCAATGGGGGGATGAAGGCAAAGGCCGCATCACCGACCTCCTGGCCGAAAAGGCCCAGATCGTGGCCCGCTACTCCGGCGGCGACAACGCCGGCCACACCGTCACGGTCGGCGCGCAGATCTTCAAGCTGCATCTGCTGCCCTCCGGCCTGATCCAGCCGCACACCGTGGGGGTGCTGGGCAACGGCATGGTCCTCAACCCGGCCCGCCTGCTGGAAGAGCTGGCCATGCTGGCCCAGACCGGCCAGGATGTTTCGCCGGCGCGCGTGAAGATCTCGGCGGCCGCGCACCTGATCACGCCCGCGCACATCGCCTTGGACCGCGCCGAGGAGGCCGCCCGCGCGGAGGGCAAGCTTGGCACCACCGGGCGCGGCATCGGGCCGGCCTACACCGCCAAGATCGCGCGCCAGGGCCTGCGCGCCGAGCTGCTGCTCCAGCCCGAGGTCCTGGCCGACCGGGTGGCCGAGCAGATCCGGCAGGCCAACCGCACCCTGACGCAGGTCTTCGGCCAGCCGGCCCTGGACGCCGCCGTCATCGCCGCCGAGTACGCGGCCCATGCGCGGCAGTTGGCGCCCTACGTCACCGAGACTTCGTTGTATCTGCATCAACAGCTGGCGGCCGGCGCGCGCGTCATCGCCGAGGGCGCGCAAGGGACGCTGCTGGATATCGACCACGGCACGTATCCGTACGTCACCAGCTCCTCGCCGTCCGCCGGCGGCGTCTTCAACGGCCTGGGCGTGGGCCCGCACTTTGCCAGCCGCATTATCGGCGTCACCAAAGCCTTCCAGACGCGCGTCGGCGAAGGCCCCTTCCCCACCGAGGCCTTCGGCGCGGAGGCCGAGCGCCTGCGCGGCACCGGCGCCAACCCATGGGATGAGTTTGGCACCACCACCGGCCGGCCGCGGCGCTGCGGCTGGCTGGATCTGGTGCTCCTGCGCTACGCCATCCGCGTCAACGGGCTGACCGAGCTGGTCCTCACCAAGCTCGATGTGCTCTCCGGCCTCCAAACCATCCGGCTGTGCGCGGCCTACCAGGCCAGCGGCGTGACGCATACCGAACTCCCGCTGGGGCCGGCCGACTTGGCGCCCTTTACAGCCGTCTACGAAGACCTGCCCGGCTGGGACGAGGACGTCAGCGGCGCGCGCGCGCCCGCCGACCTGCCGGCCGCCGCCCGCGCCTATATTGAACGTATTGCGACGCTCACCGGCGTGCCAGTGACCCTGGCCAGCGTCGGCCCAGAGCGCAGCCAGATCATCACCTGGTAGCGGCCGGCGGCGGCAGCGGCCATGGACATCGCGGGTTATGCGTTTCGGCTGCCCAGCCTGGTGATGTTGGTCACCGCCGGCCTCAGCACGGGCGTGGCCGTCACCGCCTGGCGCCGCCGCCGCCTGCCCGGCGCCACCCCGCTGCTGCTGCTGCAGATCGCCACTGCGGTGTGGTCGGGCCTGGCCGCCTTCGAAGTGGCGGCCTCCACCCCCGCCGCGATGCAGGGCTGGGGCCAGCTCGCCTATCTGGGCATCGCCACGGCCCCGCTCTTCTACTTTCTCTTCAGCGTCGAGTACACGCAGGACACCGCCTGGCTGACGGGGCGGCGCCGGGCCGCGCTCTGGCTGATCCCGGTCATCACCCTGGCGCTGGTCGCCACCAACGACTGGCACCACTGGCACTGGGCCAGCGTGACGCTGGACCCCGGTACCGGGCTCGGCGTGTATGGGCGCGGTCCGTGGTTTTGGGTCCATGTGGGCTATTCCTACAGCCTGCTGCTGGCCGGCGTGTTGGTGCTGGTCCGCGCCCTGTTCAGCTTCCCGCCTTACTACCGCCGCCAGGTCATCTCCATTTTGGCCGGCTCCACGCCGCCCCTGCTGGTCAACGTGATTTACATCCTCAACCCCCGGCTGCTGCCCGGCCTGGATTGGACCCCGGTGGGGCTGGCCTTCAGCGGGGTGGCGCTGGCGTGGGGGCTGTTTCGGGCCGGCCTGCTCGAATTGGCGCCCATCGCGCGGAACCAACTGGTGGAGAAGATGGCCGAGGGCGTGGTGGTGCTGAATCTGCAGCAGCGCGTGGTGGACGCCAACAGCGCGGCCGAACGCCTTTTTGGCCGGCCGCTGATCGGGCAGGCCTCGCCGCTGCCGGAGCTCACGCTCCCCGCTGCGGCCGCCACCCAGCGGCTGGATTTCCCCGCCGCCGGGCGCGTGCTGGAGGCGCAGACCTCGCCGCTGCTCGACCCGCGCCGGCTGATCATCGGCTGGCTGATCCTGCTGCGCGATATCACCGACCGCGAGCACGCGGCAGAGATCTTGCGCCAGATGAACGAGCGCCTGCAGGCCCAATTGGCCGAAGTCCAGGGCCTGCAAGCCCAGCTGCGCGAAGAAACCATCCGCGATCCGCTGACCGGCGCTTTCAACCGCCGCTACCTGCAGGAGACGCTCCCGCGCGAACTGGCGATGGCCGGCCGCGAAGACAAGCCCCTGTGCGTGGTGATGCTGGACCTGGACCACTTCAAGAATTTCAACGACTCGTACGGCCACGCCGCCGGCGATGCCGTCCTGCAGGGCTTGGTGGCCCTGCTGAGCGCCCACATCCGCCAGGGCGACGCGATCTGCCGCTACGGGGGCGAAGAGTTTGTGGTCATCATGTCCAATGTGGCGGTCGCCGACGCCCAGCGCCGGGCCGAGGCCTGGCGGCGGGCCTTCGCGGATTTGCCGCTGGCGCACGCCGGCCAGGCGTTGGCGGCCACCATCTCGCTGGGCGTGGCCGCTTTTCCCGCCCACGCGCAGGCGCCGGAAGACCTGCTGCGCCACGCGGATGCGGCGATGTACGCGGCTAAAGCTGCCGGCCGCAACCGGGTGGCGGTCTGGGAACCGGCGCCGCCGGCCGGCGGCTTGTCATAGCCACTCGCTGACAGAGATCACAATTGTCAGCCGCCCCGCCCGGGAGTAGAGTGAAGCAGGCTCGCTCGCCGGAAAGGGTCCCCCTATGTCGTCTATCGTCACCTACGTGCTCGCCGCCGCGCTGGGCTTCTTTGGCGTGGTCTTCGTCGTCGGCTCCCAGGGGCAGTGGCTGCGGATCGTCGTCGGCCTGGTGCTGTTGGTGGCCGCCGGCGCGCTGATCTACCTGATGCGCGTCCGCCCGCAGCCCTCCCAGACCAATGTCACCGTCACTCAAAAGATCGACCTGAGCGGCAGTGTGACCGCCAAAAACCTGACCTGCAAAAACTGCGGCGGCAAGCTCACGGAGAAATCCATCAGCGTCAAGGCCGGCGCCGTCTTCATCAACTGCGAGTTCTGCGGCACCACATATCAGCTCGAAGAAGACCCCAAGTGGTGACACCGTCCCCGCTCGCCCGCGTTTGGGAGAGCCTCCGACACGACCTGGCCGCGTGGCGCGTGCATCGCGCGCCGCCGGCCCCGCCCGCGCCCGGCCTGCACACCTACCGCGTCACGCCGCCGGGCGGCACGGTCCGCCTGCACCTGCGCGTGGACGCGGCCGGCGCCGGCGCGCTGTTTGTGGATGTCACCGAGGTCGTCCACCTCAACGCGACCGCCGTCTACATTGTGTATCTGGCGCTGGAAGAGGTGCCGGCCGATCTGGCGGAGACCGCCCTGCGCGCGCGCTATCCGGGCGCCGGCCAGCCGCAGATTGCGGCCGAGGTCGCCCAGCTCTACGCCATGGTGGAGCGCTTCCGCCGCCCGGACCTCGGCTGCCCCACCTGCGCCCTGGCCGAATTGCCGGCGGCCGGCCGGCCCGCCGGGCAGTACTCGGCCCCGTTCAGCACCCCCGTCAGCGCGCCCTTCAAAGCCGATCTGGCCCTCACCTATGGCTGCAACAACGCCTGCGGCCACTGTTACAACGAGCCGGACCGGCTGGGGATGCCGTCGCTCACCGCCCCGGAATGGCGGCGCGTCATCGACACCCTGCACCGGGTCGGCGTGCCGCACCTGATCTTTACCGGCGGCGAGGCCACCCTGCACCCGGACCTGCCGGAGCTGATCGCTTACGCCGATGGCTTGGGCCACCTGTGCGGCCTCAACTCCAACGGCCGGCGCCTGGCCCAGCCGGCTTTTGCGCGCACCCTGGCCAGCGCCGGCCTCAACCATATCCAGATCACCCTGGCCTCCCACCGCGCCGAGGTCCATGACGCCATCAACGGCGCCAGCGCCTTCCGCCAAACGCTGCAGGGCCTCGAGAACGCGCAGGCCGCCGGCCTGCACACCATCACCAACACCACCCTCCTGCGCGCCAACGCCGGCGAGGTCGAGGCGCTGATTGAGTTTCTATATGACCATGGCCTGCGGACCTTCGCCCTCAACGGCCTGATCTACTCCGGCGGCGGCTTCGCCGGCGAAGCCCTGACGGAGGCTGAGCTGGCGCCGATCCTGGTGCGCGTGCGCGACCGGGCCGCCGAGTTGGGCATGCGCTTCCTGTGGTACACGCCCACCGAGTATTGCCGGCTCTCGCCCGTGGAACTGGAGATCGGGGCCAAGCGCTGCAACGCCGGCGAGTATTCGCTGTGCGTCGAGCCCAACGGCGACGTGCTGCCCTGCCAGAGCTTCTACGTCTCCGCCGGCAACCTGCTGCGCGATCCGTGGGACCAGATCTGGCACAGCGGTTTATTTCACAGCTTCCGCGACCGGGAAGACGATCCGCAAACCGCCGGCCTGCCGGAGAAATGCTGGGACTGCCCGGATTTGCCGCTGTGCGGCGGCGGCTGCCGCCTCGAGCGCGAGGCGCGCGCCGGCCAGCGCACCGCCGCCGGCTGCGGGGCCGCCCAACCGGCGGCGGCCGGCTTCACGCCCAACGCCTCCCTGACCCGCACCAGCCGCCGCGCCACCGGCCGCGCGCCCGTGATCGCGCTGGATGATCTGCTCATCATTGATTGAGAGGCCCGCATGACTGCCGCTGAACGCTTCAAGCGCCTGTTTGAATTTCGCCCGGCCGCGCCGCGCTCCCTCAAACCCGGCCTGTACCACTTTCTGCGCGTCAGCGCCGGCGTACAGACCCGCTTCCATTTGCGCGCCGAGCCGGATGGCTATGGCCTGCTCTTGGCCAATGCCAGCCTGGCCGCGCGACTCTCGCCGGCCGGCGCGCTCATTGCCCACAGCCTGCTCAGCGGGCAGAGCGAGGCCACGGTGCTGCGCGCCCTGGGCGAAACCTTTCGCGGCGCCGGCCGGGCCGAGCTGGAGCGCGATGTGGCCCGGCTGCGGGACCTGATCACGACCTTGCAGGTCCCCGGCGACGGCGCGCCGGTGCTCAACCTGGATGACGCCGCCTGGCTGGACAGGCCGCGCCAGTTCCTGGCCCCGCTCCAGGCCGATGTGCCGCTGGCCCCGCCCGAACAACTGCGCCCCGTGATCGCGCGCCTGTGGGAGATTGGCGTGCCGCAGGTGACGATCAGCGTCCCCGCCGGCCCGGACCGCGCGCATCTGGTGCAGGCCGTGGAGCGCGCTGAGGACACCGGCCTGATCTGCGGCGTGCGCGGCCGGGCCAGCGATCTGCGCGCGGCCGGCTTGTTGCCGGACCTGGCCAGGGCCGGCCTCGATCATGTGAACCTTTACTACGCCTCGGATCAGCCGGAACCGCATGACCGGTTGTTGGGCGCCGGCGACCACGCCGCCGCGCACGCCGGCTGGGCGGAAGCCCAGGCGCTGGAGCTTTATCCCGTGGCCGAGGTGCCGCTGGTGGAGGCTACCTTGCCGCGGCTGACCGAAACGCTCAGCGACCTGCGCGCGCGGGGCGTGCTGGATTGCGCCGTCTTCGCCATCGCCGAAATTGTGGAGACCCCGGACGACGCCGTGGGCGCGGAGGCCCTGCCGCAGGCCGCGGCGCTGGTGGAGGAAGCCGCGGAGGCCAGCCGGGTGCGCTACCTCTGGCACCCGCCGGTGCGCCGCAACCCGGCCCTCTCCCTGGCGGAGCAGGTCCGCCGCGGCCCGCGCTGTTCCGGCGATGTGGCCATGCGCGTGGAGCCGGACGGCGCCGTCTTCGCGCCGCGCGGCCCGCGCCACAGCGCCGGCAATCTGCTCACCACCAGCTGGGACGAGATCTGGGCGCACCCGGTCTTCCAGCGCTATCGCGAGCGCTTGCAGGCCGTCACGCGCTGTGACCGCTGCCCCGGTCTGACGGTGTGCGCGGCCGATTGTCCGCGCGAGCCCGCCGGCTGGGCGGAGGAGGCGTAAGATGCGCAACCGTTTTGGCGTGACGATCGCGCGCGGCCTGGCGATGATTGCCGCTCTGCTGCTGGCCGGCGGCGCCGCCCCGCGCACCGCCGCGCAATCCCTGTACTTCTCCGTGACGGCGCTCAAACTGCAGGCCTTCGTCCAGGCGGACGGCGCGGTCAAGCTGGTCTATGACATCACGTTTGAGAACAGCGCCTCCGGCGCCCCCATCGACGCCGTCGATGTCGGCGCCCCCAATGCCAGCTTCGAACTGAGCCAAGTGACTGCCAACCTGGACGGCGTGCCGGCCGCTTCCATCACCAGCTCGCCCTATGTGGACCCCGGTTTCGCCGTCTACGTGGCCGATCCCATCCCGGCCGGCGGGAGCGGCACCCTGCACGTGGAATTCCTGGTCCGCAATCTGCTGTACAGCGACGTCACCCAGCCGGATTACGTCTCTTTCCAAATCACGCCCTTCTGGTTTGGGAGCGAGTTCGTAGCCGGAACCACAAACTTACAGATCGCCGTCCACGCCCTGCCCGGCATCACCCCGGACGAACTTCTTTCCCAAGATGTGGCCTTCACGGACAAAGCGCTGTTTCAAGAGCGCGCCGTCGCGATTTGGGAAGACGCCAACTGGAGCGCCACCGGCGCTTATCTGGTGGGGGTCTCATTCCCCAAGCGCGGGATCACGGCCGGCGTGATCCAACAAACGGTCCTCGATCTGGTGGTGAAGTGGCTGGAGGACAACCCGGAGACGCACTTCTTTCTGGGCTTGGCCGTGATCGCGGTCTTTGGCCTGGCCTTCTTCCGCTTCTCGGGCGGCACCGGGCTTTCGATCTTCGCGGTGGCGGCCTGTCTGCTGGCCGGCTTCATGGTCATCGTGACCGGCAGCGTGCTGGCGTTCATCCCGCTCTCCCTGGCCGCCGTCATCGGCGTGGAGGTCAGCCGGGCCGGCCGCCGGAAAACCTATCTGCCGGCCATCGCCCAGGTGGAGGGCGGCGGCATCAAGCGCGGCCTGACCGCGCCGGAGGCGGCCCTGCTGCTGGAACTGCCGCTCAGCCGCGCGCTGGGCCTGGTGATCTTTGGTCTGCTGAAGAAGGGCGTGCTGGAACAAGTTAAGGAGACGCCTCTGACCGTTAAATTGGCCGCCCGTTACCAGGACAAGGGCGGCCAACTGAGCACCGAACAGCGCGTGGTGGCCCGGCAGGCGGCGGCGCAGAAGGCCGGCGTGGTGCTGCACGGCTACGAGCATGCCTTTCTGGAAGCCATCCAGGCCAAACCGGACCAGGCCCTGGAGGCCATTGATTTCTCCAAACCGATGAAAGCGCTGGTCACCGGCGTCGCGGAGCGTCTGAAGGGTTTCGATCTCTCGGACACGCAGGACTATTACCGGCGCATTGTCAACCGCGCCGTCACCGAGGCCGAACGGGTGGGTGATGTGGCTCAGCGCCAGCAGGTCATTGACCGCGACCTGGAATGGATCATGATGGGGCCGAACCAGCCGCGCGTCTTCCGCACCGGCGGCTGGAACTATCAGCCGATGTGGGTGCGGCCGCTGGGCTTCCCCGGCGGAGCCGGCGGCGGGCTGGCGGCGCCCGCGGTTCCCGGCGCCGGCGGCAAGACTTCCTTTGGCAATGTGGCGGCCGGCTTCGCGGGCTGGGCCGAGAACACCATGGGCGGCCTGGCCGCGGCCATCGCCCCCGGCTCGCTGCAGGCGCCGGCCCCCAAGGGCGGTGGGTTTATTGATCTGAGCGGCGCGGACAAAGTGACGGGCGATATTTTTGAAGCGCTGGGCAAAGCCTCGTCTTCCAGCGGGGGCGGGCGCGG
Source organism: Anaerolineales bacterium (assembly GCA_017999235.1). The sequence goes on from JAGOBN010000045.1 coordinate 8,956, forward strand.
CGGCGGCGGCGGCCGGTCTTGCGCGTGCGCGTGTGCGGGCTGCGCGTGCGCGTGTGCGTGCGCGGGCGGAGGGCGGTGACGGCCAGTTTGCCGGCGATTGATCACCTGCAGCAACAAGCTGCCTGGCTGGCGCCGGCCCGCGCGCGTCTGCTGCGCCATCTGGGCATCGCCCGCCGGCGGCGCGTCCTGGACCTCGGCGCCGGCTATGGCGCGGTGACTGAGGAGCTGACGCGGCGCGCCGGCGGTCCGGTGACAGCGCTCGATCTCGATTACCGCGCTCTGCGCCACGTTCCCAGCGCCGCTCCCGTCCAGGCGCACAGCGCCTGGCTGCCCTTCCCGGCCGGCGCCTTTGACCTCGTCGTCTGCCACTTCGCGCTGCTGTGGATGCCGCTGGCGGAGACCCTGGCCGAGATAGCACGCGTGCTGGACGCCGGCGGCGCGCTGGCGGCGCTGGAGCCTGATTACGGCGGCCTGCTGGAAGCGCCGCCGGAGACCGCGGTGCGCGCGGTCTGGCTGGCGGCCCTGGCCCGCGCCGGCGCCGACCCGCTCATCGGCCGGCGGCTGGCGGGGCCGTTGGCGGCGCTCGGCTTTCAGGTGCGGGTCGAATTACTGAATGACCTGGCGCCGGCGGACCCGGCCCGCTTCGACTTTCTGCGCGGCCTGCCACTGACACCGGCCGAACAGGCGGCTGTGGCGGCCGCCCGCGCCGCGGATGCCAAGCTCTCCGGCTGGGCGCGCGTGGCCCACTTGCCGGTCTGCCTGATCACGGCCGTAAAACCTTAACCGGCCAAAAATGCGTGATAATGGCGGAGGCATTGGCCGGGACCGCCCGGCCGCCGAGGAGCCCTATGTCCACATCTCGCCGCCTCAACCAAATCGCCGGCTTCGGCCTGGCCGCCGCGGCCGCCTACTATCTGGCGCAATACGCCCAACGCACGCGGCCCATCGGCCGCACCCGGCTCATCGCTCATCGGGGCGGGCCGCGCTACGCGCCTGAGAATACCCTGGCCGCCTTCGCCCATGCGGTGGAGGTCGGCGCGGACATGCTGGAGTGCGATGTCCAGCTGACCGCCGACGGCGAGCCGATCATCATTCATGATGAGACCCTGGCGCGCACCACCAACGGCGCCGGCCAGGTGAAGGACTTCACCCTGGCCGAGCTGCGCCGTCTGGACGCCGGCGCCGGAGAGAGCCTGCCCACCCTGCGCGAATACATTGAACTGGGCAAATCCGCCGGCGTGGAGCTGTTGATCGAATTGAAATCGCCGCGGCTCTATCCCGGCCTGGAAGAACGGGTGTTAGCGGCGCTGGAAGAAGAGCACTATCTGGAGATGAGCGTCCTGCAATCGTTTGATTGGGACTCGCTGCGCCGCGTGCGCCAGCTCAAGCCCTCCGCCCGGCTGGGCGCGCTCTATGATTGGGGCCAATGGGATGTCAGCTGGCCGGCCGCCGACGCCGAGTATGTCTGCCCGCCGGCCGAGGCCGTACTGCTTAATCCGGGGTTGGTGCGCCAAGCCCATCAGGAAGGGCGCGGGGTGTTCGTGTGGTTGAACCAGGTGGAGCACCCGCTCACCTACCGCTACCTGCTGGCCTTTGGCGTGGACGGCATCATCGCCGACGACCCGGTGGCTCTGCGCGAAATACTGCCGGCCACTTAGGGACGCGCCGTGGGGCGTCTCTACGGCGTTGGCGTGGCGGTGGCGGGGAACGGGTCGGGCGCGCGGAAGCGCACCTGGTAGACACCGGCGGCCGCGTCCGCCCGGACGGGCGAATTGGCGGAGAAGACCTCAAACCAGGTCACGCCCGGCTTTAAAGCGATCACGTTCCCGGCCGCATCCACGAAGCGCGGCAGGCGGTGCGGGACGTCGGCGCGCTCCCAGCGCCCGGTCACCCGGTGACCATCCCGAAACACATCGGCCGGCCCCTCGCCCGTCAACAAAATATCGTAGCTGAAATAGCGGGCGCCGCCTTCGGCCTCGCGGATATTGCTGGCCACATAGGGCGCAAACAAGACCACCACATTGGCCGCCGTCAGCGTCTGGCCGTTGGCGGCATCCAGGTGCGGCGCCAAGTCCGCGGCCAGACTCAGGCCGTCCGGGCCGGCGGCATCAATCCAGCGCGTATAAACCCCGGCCGCCGCGTCATAGCGCCATTCCGCGATGGTGTTGTTCAATTGGAAATCAAAATGAAGCGTGGCGAAGGCGTCGCCGCCGGCCGCGGGCGCCGGCGCGAAGGCGTAGCCGGTCAGCGCCGGCGGCGGGCCAAAGCCTTTAGTTTCCGCCAGCTGCCACAACGCCGGCGGCGAGGTATAGAGCTTGTTGGTAGTCTCGGCGGCGGAGGCTTCGCGGCACAGCAGCGGACACTCAGAGTAGCCGGTGGCCTCGGCCACAATCCGCGGGAAGAGGTCGGCATTCGCGCGCAGGCGGTTCATGGTGCCGGTGCTGGAGCCGGAGGCCACCAACACCGCCTGGTAGGCGTCGCCCAAAATGGCATCGATCAAACGCGCCGAGCGCACATTGCCCACGCGCTCCGGCGCCTGGCCCCAGAAGACGGCCGTGAAGCGCGTCACGCCGCCCTCGGCATAATGTTCCCAGACGTTATCGGCGGCCGATAAACCCACCTGGTTGGCGCGCACGCCGCGCGGAAAGTGCGCCACCTTGATGGCCAGCGGCCGGCGGTTGAGCATGCCGGGGTCCGCCAGGGGCAGGCCGGTGAGCGGGTTGAGCACGGCCGGCGTGGGGGTGGGCGTAGGCGGCGGCGTGGGCGTGGGGGCGGGTGTGGGCGCCGCCGCGCTCGGCGTGGCCGCCGCTGGCGCTTCGCTCAGCGAGGTGGCCGGCGCCAGCGTCTGGATGGCGGGCGGCGGTAAAGTGGCGGCGGCGGGCCCGGTCGCCGTGGGAGAACTGGGCGCCGGCGCGCCGCAGGCGGCCGCGCTCACGGCCAGCGACAGGACGATAAAGCATCGGGCAGTTTGCATGGAGGGGATCATATCAGCTAAAAGAGAGCCGCCAGTCAGCGTTTACTCATCCGGGATTAACCGCCGCCGATAGAAAACAAATAGAGCGTCTTGTATACTTTTGACAAGGCAGCGGATCGGATCCGCTGGTTCAGGAGGCACCGCGATGTTTTTCTTCGACCCGCTCTATTTTCTCTTCGCCTTGCCGGCGCTGTTGTTTGGGCTGTGGGCGCAATGG
>JAGOBN010000608.1 GCA_017999235.1 Anaerolineales bacterium
CATATGGAACATCAATTAGTCGTCTTTGATCTGAACGGTGAACACTACGGTGTGGATATCGCCGCGGTGGAAGGCATCATCAAGATGCAGGCCATCACGGTGGTCCCCCAGGCGCCCCGCTTTGTGGAGGGCGTCACCAACCTGCGCGGCAAGGTCCTGCCGGTCATCGACCTGCGCCGGCGCTTTGGCCTGGCCGCCGAGGCCGCCACCAAGGACACGCGCATCGTGGTGGTTGAGATGAACGGCACCACGGTCGGCATCGTGGTGGACGGCGTCAGCGAAGTCCTGCGCGTAAACAGCGACACCATTGAGCCGCCGTCGCCGATCGTGACCACCGTCGATTCGGCCTTTATCCGCGGCATCGCCAAGGTCGGCGAGCGGCTGGTGATCCTGCTGGATCTGGCCAAAGTGCTGTCGTTGTCGGAGCAAAACGCCCTGGCAGCCGCGGTGTAGCCGGCGCCCGCCGTATTCCTGGCCGCCGGGCGCCTCTCGTTTGTAGCCGGCCAGCGGCCTCGCCCAACGGATCAACGGCTGGAAGCGGAGGCGCTCGATCCGTTTGTCTCCGTTGATCCGCTGGGCCGGCGGCCGTATTCCCGGCCGCCGGCCCGCTTTCCCATCCTCCTAAACTGCGGTACGCTAGTGTTTAGTCCGCCTGCTCCGGAGGAAGTCGCGTTGCCGTTGGCCAGCATTCAGCGGGACTGGCGTGTCCATCCTCAGCCGGCGGATGGGTTACCAGGCGAGCCGCCTGGAAAAGAGAATGCCATGCCCGACGACCCGAAATCCGTGAATGCCGTCCGTCTCCTGCATGACCTGCAGCACAACGCGGAGCTGAAACACCAGCCCGTGGCCGGCGCTGAGTTGGATCCGCCCTTGGCGCTGTTGCGCGCCTGGCAATCCGAGCGGCTGGCGCGCACGTATGCTGACCTGCTGGCCGAGCCACAGTATCGGCCGGCGTGTCTTTTCTTCCTCAGCGATATCTACGCGCCCCGGGATTTTAGCCAGCGCGACCATGACGCTGAGCGCATCCACGCGTTCCTCGCGCGCGTGGTGCCCGCCCAAATGCTGCAGCTGCTCACCGAGACAATCACGCTGAACGCGTTGACCAGCGCCTTAGATCGGCGATTGGTGGCGGTTTTGACAGAACAGCTCGGCGTGACCGCTACCCTGACGGCGGACCAATATGCGGAGGGGTATCGGCGCTGTGATAACGCGGCCGACCGCACCCGCCAGATTGAGCTGCTGCTCCAGGTGGTTCAGCAGGTCGGGGAGGGCGCGCATGCCCGGGGCGTGGGCCTGGCCTTGAAGGTGGTGCGCGGACCCGCGCACCGGGCCGGGTGGGTGGCGGTGTTTGATTTCCTCGAGCACGGCTACGGCGCGTTCAAGCAGATCCGGGACCTGCCGAAATTTGTGGACACCATCGCGCGGCGGGAACGCAGCCTCTTGAGCCGGATTTTCGCCGGCGACCCCGACTTCTTAACCCCCGCCGGTTAAGGGCCGGCCGGGCGCTGGGCTGAAGCGATGACGAGCGGGCAGGCGGGGAGGGTCGATTATCAGGCCCGGCTGGAGCGCCGGCTGGCAGTCCGGCCGAGCGGCCCCCTGGATGTGTGGTCCACCCTGCGGCACTTCGCCCTGATCACGTATGCCCTGCCCTCGGCCAGGCTGGCGCCCTATATCCCGGCCGATCGCTTTGAGATCCCCGAGTTCAACGTAGGGGGCCGGCGCCTGGCGCTCATGAGCGCCGTCCCCTTTGTGGATGTCGATTTCCACTTCATCCACCTGTTTCCCGGCCTCAAGTTTAATTTCGGACAGACGAACTACCGGGTGTATGTGATCGATAAACGAACCCAGGAGCCGTGTGTCTGGTTCTTTGGGACTACCTTGGGGTCTTGGGTCGTCCATGTGGCGCGCGGCCTGTGGGGCATCCCGTGGCATTATGCGCGCTATCAGATCGCGTGCCGCTACGATCAGCCGGCCCAGCGCTACGCCGCCTATCGGTTCGAGGTGGCGTCCCCGTGGGGCGCCGCCCGCCTGGAACTGGAAGACACCGGCGAGCCCATGACGGCGGCCGACGGGTTCACCTCCTTTGAGGAATTGCAGCTCATCCTCACCCATCCGGTGGACGGCTACTATTACCGCACCGACCGGCGGGTGGGCGGCTACTCCGTCTGGCATGCCCCCCTGCTCATGACGGTCGGCCGGCCGCGGCACTTGTACTTCGGCCTGTATGAGGCGCTGGGCCTGTTATCCAAGGCGGAGATGCAGCGCCCGCACTCCGTCTTCCTGTGCCCCGCGACTGATTTCCAGGTGTACCTGCCGCCCCGGACGTTCCCCGCCTCCGGCTGAGCGGCGCCGGCCGGACCTCCCGCCTCAACGCCCCGCCGACTTCAACGTCATCCGCCGGGTATCCCTCGCCGGGCCGGCTGAGGCAGTCCCGTGAATTCCGATTTTTTTAGCTAGATTCACGCTGGACTTAGGAAAGATTTATGGACGGCGGTCTGGGTCTAGGTTATGACTAGTGGGGTCCAGAGGCGCGAACCGGCAGGGAGGATGGTAGAGCCGGCCAGCGTTAGTCGTCTGTGTAGCCGGTACCCAGCCGCCTCATCCGTTCAGCGTCATTCAAAATCCCGATCGCTTAGCGCGCCAATCTGAGCGCGTCTGCGCCCATCCCCGGCCCGGGGGCCGGCTGGCTGGCATATTCCGCGAGGAGACGACGGATGAAGACGTTCAATGATCTGAAGGTCGGGGTAAAGCTGATCAGCGGTTTCCTGGCCGTAGTCGTCATCATGGCGGTGGTGGGCGTCGTGGGTTACTTCAACATGAAGGCCATCAACGACGGCATGACCACCCTGTACTTCGACCGGACGGTGCCGCTGGCCGACATGGGTGCCGTCAACGGTTTGGCCTATCAGGTCCGCGGCGATGTCTACAAATATGTGCTGCTGCCGGACGAGCGCGCGGCGACGCGGGCGGCCATCGATCAAGAAATTGCCCAGATTGATACGCTGGTGGCCAAGTACGCGGCCACCCAGTTGGTGCAGGAAGAGATCGACGCCCTGGCGGATTGGGATATCGATTGGCCCGAATACCAGGCGGCCATCCGGGAAATTATCGCCTGGGCGGACGCCGGTGATGAGGCGGCGGCCATCGCCAGCCTGCTGGAAGGCGGGCGGGCCTCCAATGCCCGCAAGGCCGTTGGGGCTGCCATCCAGACCATCGTGGATGTGAATACCCGGGTCGCCGGCGAGGTCAACACCCAGGGGGATGTGACCTT
>JAGOBN010000609.1 GCA_017999235.1 Anaerolineales bacterium
CTGGCCGCAGCCGGCCGGCCGCGATTATCTCCAGCAAACCTATCGCCATCTCATCGCCGACAACCTGGAAGAAGACATCCCCCGCACCCATGACCTGTTGGCCGAGTGGCTGCCCGAGTTCGAGTCTGCCCTGTTGATCTACGACCAGGACGCCGGCCTGCGGCGCTTCCTGGGCGCCGACCCGGCCGCCGCGTACGAACTGCGCTCCTTGTGCGTGGAACGCCTGACCTTTGCGGAGCCGATCACGCCCGCGCCGCCGGCCCTGCCCGCGCTGGGCGAAGCCCTGGGCACGGTCCTCAACCGGCCGGGCGCGCCCGTGCTCATTGACCGCCTCGATCCCCGCCCACCCGCGCCCCCGGCCGTGCGTCTGAGCCTGCACCGCTTTTACCCGGAGATGCTGGCCGGCGCCGTGGACGAGATTGCGCGCCTGGTCCACGCGGAGCATGTGCCGCCGGGCGAGATCGTGGTGCTGGCCCCTTACCTGGGCGATGCCCTGCGCCACGCGCTGATGAGCCGGCTGGCCAAGGCCGGCGTGCCGGCCCGCTCCCTGCGGCCCTCGCGCGCCCTGCGCGAGGAGCCGGCCACGCGCTGTCTGTTGACGCTGGCCGCGCTGGCGCATCCGGAGTGGGGCCGCGTCCCGGAGCGCTTTGACGTCGCCGCCGCGCTGAGCTTGGCCATCGCCGGCCTCGACCCGGTCCGCGCCCACCTGCTGGCTGGCATCGTCTACCGCCCGCGCGCGGATGCGCCGGCGCTGGCCGCGTTTGATCTGATCCGGCCTGAGGTGCAAAAGCGCCTGACCCTGCGCGCCGGCGGCCGCTACGAAGACCTGCGCGGGTGGCTGGACGCTTACCGGCTGGGGCCGCGGCTGGAGTTTGATTATTTCCTGGCGCGGCTGTTTGACGAAGTGCTGGCCCAGCCCGGCTATGGCTTCCACGCCAGCCACGACGCCGGCGCCGTGGCCGCCCGTTTGATCGAATCCGTCGGCAAGTTCCGGCTGGCCGTGGCCGACAGCCTGCCGCCGGAACGCGCCCTCGGCCTGGAGTACACGCAACTGGTGGCGGACGGCGTTTTGGCCGCGCAGTCGGTGGAAGCCTGGGTGGAGCCGCCGGCCGAGGCCGTGCTGCTGGCGCCGGCCTACACCTTCTTAATGCGCCACCGGCCGGCCCAGGTCCAGTTCTGGCTGGCGGTGGGCGATTCCGGCTGGTTCGAACGGCCGGCCCAGCCGCTCACCCACCCGTACGTGCTCAGCCGCGGCTGGCCGGCGGACCGGCGCTGGACCGACGACGACGACGACGAGGCCAACCGCGACACGCTCTACCGTCTCAGCCTGGGCTTGCTGCGGCGCTGCCAGCGCGCCGTGTATTTGGCGGCCAGCGACCTGGGCGAACAGGGCTACGAACAGCGCGGCGTCTTCCTGACCACGCTCGGCCGCGCCCTGCAGCGGCTGGGTCTGCCAGCGGACGAGGCCGGCGCGCGATGAGCCAGCCGCGTCCCCACCAGGCGGAGGTGCTGGCCTATCGCGGCGGACGGATGGGCGTCGCCGCCGTGCCCGGCAGCGGCAAGACCTGGACCCTGGCCCAGCTCGCCGCGCGGCTGGTCCAGCACGGCGGCCTGGCCGATGACCAGGAAGTGCTGATCGTCACCCTAGTCAACTCGGCCGTGGACAACTTCTACCGCCGCCTGCGCGCCGAACTGCGCCAGACCAACCGGCTGACCTTCCTGGGCTACCGCGTCCGCACCCTGCACGGCCTGAGCCACGACATCGTGCGCGAGCGCCCGGCCCTGGCCGGCCTGGCCGAAAACTTCCAGATTGTGGATGAGCGCGAGGCCGAGGCCCTGCGCGCCGAGGCCGCCCAAACCTGGCTGCGCGCGCACCCCGGCGCGCTGGATGAGTATCTGAGCGAGACCCTCTCGGCCGGCGGACGGGAGAGCGTGCGGCACAAGGAATTGCCGGCGCTGGTGGGCAGCCTGGCCCTGACCTTCATCCGCTTTGCCAAGGACCGCGAGTGGACGCCGGAAGAACTGCGCGACCGGCTGGCCGCCGCGCCGCTGCCCTTGCCGCTGGCCGCGCTCGGCGCCGACCTGTACGCCGACTATCAGCGCGCCCTGGCGTATCGCGGGGCGGTGGATTTTGACGATCTGATCCGCCTGGCCCTGCGTGCCCTGCGCGATGACGCCGGCTACCTGGCCCGCCTGCGCCGGCGCTGGCCGTACATCCTCGAGGATGAGGCCCAGGACAGCAGCCGCCTGCAGCAGGAGATCCTCAACCAATTGGCCGGCCCCACTCTCCCCGGACAGGGGGGCGGCAACTGGGTGCGCGTGGGCGACCCGAACCAGGCCATCTACGAGACCTTCACCACCGCCAGCCCGGAATATCTCCTGCGCTTTTTGGATGAACCCGGTGTGACCCGATTGACGCTGCCCGAGTCGGGCCGCTCACAGCCCAGCCTCATGCGCCTGGCCAACACGCTCGTGGCTTGGACCCGGACGCAGCACCCGGTGGCCGCGCTGCGCGACGCGCTGGCGCCGGCCGTCATCCAGCCGACGCCGCCCGGCGACCCGCAGCCCAACCCGCCCGACAACCCGGCCGGCCTGCGCTTTGTGGCCCAGAAGCAGACGCCGGCCCGCGAGATCGAGCGCGTGGCCGAATCGCTGGCGCGCTGGCTGCCGGAACACGCGGACCGCACCGTGGCCGTGCTGGTGCCCACCAATCAGCGCGGCTTTGACGTGGTGGACGCCTTGCGCCGGCGCTCCCTGCCGGTGGAGGACAGCCTGCTCCGCAGCACGCAGCGCACGCGCCGCGCCGCGGATACGCTGGCGGCGGTGATTGAAAGTCTGGTGGATCCGCTCTCGGGGATCAAGCTGGCCGGCGCCTTCGCGGCCTGGCAGCATCGCGCGCAGGACGATGAAGCCGCCTGGGCGCGCGTGGAGGCGGCGCTGGCCTGGCTGAAACAATGCCGGCAGGTGGAGGATTATCTGTGGCCGGCCGGCGCGGACTGGCTGGCGGAGACCGGATTGGCCGCCGACGAGCCGGACCTGCACGCGCAGCTGGCCGACTTCCAGGCCGTGGCCCAGCGCTGGCAGGGCGCGCTGACCCTGCCGGTGGACCAATTGCTCCTCAGCCTGGCGCAGGAACTATTCACCGATCCGGTGGACCTGGCGCTCACGCACAAGCTGGCCGCCACCGTGGGCCGCACCGCGGACGCGCACCCGGAGTGGCGGCTGCCGGCCCTGGCCCTGGAACTGGCCCAGATCGCGCGCAACGAG
>JAGOBN010000610.1 GCA_017999235.1 Anaerolineales bacterium
GATCCAGGATGACCGAGCGCGGCTTCATGGACCGCACCACGGCGCGCGGCACCACCACGGGCGCGCGCTCGCCCGGCACCAGCACCGCGCCGATCAGCACATCCGCAAACCGCGCCACCCGCTCCACGTTGGAGGGATACGCCACCAGCGTGGTCGGCCGGCCCTCACAGCGCGATTCGGCCGCCTGCAGGCGGGTCAGGTCACGGTCTAGCAGCGTGACATGCGCGCCCAGCGCCAGGAAGGTGCGCGCGGCTTCCGTCCCCACGGTGCCGGCGCCCAGGATCACCACCTCGGCCGGCGGCACGCCCGGCACCCCGCCCAGCAGCACGCCCTTGCCGCCGCGGTTGTTCTGCAGCAGCGTGGCCGCAATCTGGGCCGTCATCCGGCCGCCGATCTGGCTAAGCGGCCGCAGTACCGGCAGGCTGCCGTCGTCCAGCTGAATCTGTTCGTAGGCGATGGTGGTGATGCGCTTGGCGGCCAGCGCGGCCAGCTTTTCCGGCGCGGCGGAGGCCATGTGCAGCAGCCCCATGAGGATCTGGCCGTCCACCAGCAGCTCAATCTCGTCCGGCAGGGGCCGCGCCACCTTCAGCACCATGTCGGCCCGGCCGTAGGCTTCATCCCGCGAGTAGACGATCTGGCCGCCGGCGGCCGTGTAATCACCGTCGGCGAAGCCGGACCCCAGGCCGGCCCCGGCCTCGACAAAGCAGGTGTGGCCGGCGGCCGTCAACAGCTCCACCCCGAGCGGCGAGAGGCCGACCCGGTATTCAAACGGCCGCCGTTCTTTGGGAACGCCGATATTCATGCGTAACTTCTCCCTGTCCGCGCCGCTCAGGCGGGCCGCCCCGTCCAGCTGGGCCGCAGGTAAATAAACCAGTACACCCCGCCAACCAGCACCGCCCCGCCGATCACGTTGCCCAGGGTCACCGGCAGCAGGTTGCCCAACACAAAGCCTTCCCAGGTCAGGTTCGGGAAGTCGGCGGCCGTCCGGTCCAGTGCCGCCCAGAAGGCCGGCGGCGCGCCGGCCTTGATCAGCAGGCCGATGGCGATAAAGTACATATTGGCGATGCTGTGCTCGAAGCCGGCCGCCACAAAGGCCGTGATAGGCGGGACGATAGCCAGGATCTTGTCGGTGGTGCTGCGCGCGCTCATGCACAGCCAGACCGCCAGACAAACCAGGGCGTTGCACAGCACCCCCAGCATGACGGCCGGCCAGAAGTCGAGCCCGGTTTTCACGTTGGCGATGTTCAGGGCGTTCAGGCCGATCTGCCCGCCGCCGAACTCGTATTGGCCGCTCCAGAACATGAAGACCGCCGTCAGCGCCGCCCCCAGGAAATTGCCGGTGTAAACCAGCCCCCAGTTGCGCAGCACCTCGGCGGTGGTCACCTTGCCGCTGGCCCAGGCCATGACAATCAGGTTGTTGCCCGTGAACAGTTCCGCGCCGGCCACCACCACCAGGATCAGGCCCAGGCTGAAGGCCGCCCCGCCCGCCAGCCGCAGCAGGCCAAACGGCACTCCCGCGCCGCCGGCCGTGACCGAGGTGGAGAAGATGGCGCCCAGCGAGATGAAGGCCCCGGCCAGCACCGAGAGGGCCAGCATCCGGTACGGCCCCAGCCGGGCTTTGGCCACGCCGGCGGCCTCGGCCTTGGCCGCCATCTCGCGCGGCAGCAGGGCGTCAAAGGAGAAATTGGCGCTCTCAGGCATCGTCGTCCACACATTCCAGCGCCGCCGGCCTCAGGCCCGCGGCGGCGCGTAGGAGCTCAGCACGCGCATGTAGTTCGCGCGCTCATAGGCGGCCGGGTTCGGCACGGACTGGAGGCTCATGCTGCCCTCCAGCTGCGCCACCGACTCGTACTCATGCTCGGTCAGCCAGCGCTCCACCCCGCGCAGCACGGTCGTCAGGTGATCCACCCCATGCTCCAGCAGCGCGGACGCCATCATGGTCACCGAGGCGCCGGCCAGCAGGCCCTTGATCACATCCTCGGCCGTGTGGACGCCGGAGGTCAGGGCCAGGTCGCAATCCACCTTGCCGTACAGCACGCCGATCCAGCGCAGCGGCAGGCGCAGCTCGTCCGAGGTGCTCAGGGTCAGGTGCGGCACCGGGTCGAGCATTTCGATGTCGATGTCGGGCTGATAGAAGCGGTTGAACAGCACCAGCCCGCGCGCGCCGGCCTTCTCCAGGCGCATGGCCATGTTCGGCAGCGCGCTGAAGAACGGGCTGAGCTTGACCGCGATCGGGATCTTGAGCGTGGCCCGGATATCGCTCAGCAGCTGCACATACATGTCTTCCACGGCCCGCCCGCTCATGCTCGGGTCGGTGGCCACGAAGTACATATTCAGTTCCAGCGCGTCGGCGCCGGCCTGCTCCATCTCCTTGGCGTAGCGCACCCAGCCGCCCGGCGAATAGCCGTTGAGGCTGGCGATGACCGGGATGCCGAGCGCCTGTTTGGCTTTGAACACGTGCTCCAGGTACTCCTCCGGCCCGGTGCGATAGTCCTGGGCCTCGGGCAGATAGGTGAGCGCCTCGCCAAAGCTCTCGGTGCCCTGGCTGAGGTACAGGTCCATCAGGTGGCTTTCCAGGATAGCCTGCTCTTCAAAGAGCGAGTACAGCACCACGGCCGAGGCGCCGGCGGCTTCCAGCTTGCGCAGGGTATCCAGCTTGCGCGTCAGCGGGGAAGCGGACGGCACCAAGGGATTGGGCAGATTCAAGCCGAGATAAGTGGTCGATAAATCAGGCATGGGGGCTCCACATCACGTGAGACACGGTCGGCGTCACTGGCCCTTGGCCAGCTTCTCGTAAGTCGCCCAGCGCGCGTTGACGTCGGATTGCGCCAGCTCCAGCAAGTGATGGGCCTCGCTGGCATGGCTCTGGGCCAGCATGTTGAAGCGGCCTTCGTTGTACATGTACTTCTCCACCGCCAGGCTCGGCGGCTTGGAGTCTAGTTGGAACGGGTTCTTGCCTTCCGCCTTCAGCGCCGGGTTGAAGCGGAACAGCGGCCAGTAGCCGGTCTGCACGGCCAGCTTCTGCTGGCTGAGGCCGTTCTTGAGATCATAGCCGTGGGCGATGCAGTGCGAGTAGGCGATGACCAGGGACGGCCCGTCGTAGGCCTCCGCCTCGGCGATGGCCTTGACCGTCTGCTCGTCGTCGGCGCCCATGGCCACCCGGGCCACGTAGATGTGGCCGTAGGAGACCGCCAGCAGGGCCAGGTCCTTCTTGGGCATCGGCTTGCCGCCGGCGGCAAATTTGGCCACCGCGGCGCGCGGCGG
>JAGOBN010000046.1 GCA_017999235.1 Anaerolineales bacterium
GCCAGGATCACCGAGCCGGCCGTGGGCGCTTCCACGTGCGCGTCCGGCAGCCAGGAGTGCAAGGGCCACAGCGGCACCTTGATGGCAAAGGCCAGGGCGAAGGCCAGGAACAGCCAGGTCTGCGCGCCGGCGGGCAGGCCCGCCCGCAGCAGTTCCGGCACGGAGAAGGTGCCGTAGCTCAGCCCCAGCCAGATGATGGCCACCAGCATAAAGATCGAGCCGGCGAAGGTGTAGATGAAGAACTTCACCGCCGCGTACGTCCGGCGCTCGCCGCCCCAGATGCCGATCAGGAACAGCATCGGCAGGAGCGTGAACTCCCAGAAGACATAGAACAGAAACAGGTCCAGCGCCACGAACACGCCGACCATGCCCGTCTCCAGGAGCAGGAAGAAGATCATGAACTCCTTCACACGCGCCTGCACGGCCTCCCAGGTGGAGGCGATGGCGATCGGCACCAGGCCGGTGGTCAGCAGGACCAGCAGGATGCTGATGCCATCCAGCCCCAGGTGCAGGTCAGCCGTGAGGCCGCCCACCTGGAACCAGGGCGCGCGCACCACCAGCTGAAAGCCGGGGTCGGCGGCGTTGAACTGCCCCAGCATCACCAGCGACAGGCCGAAGGTGAGCAGGGCCGTGGTGAGCGCCACCCAGCGCAGCGTGGCTTTCTGCTCCGGGTTGATGAAGAGCAGGAGCACCGCCCCGGCCAGCGGGAAGAACGTGACGAGGGAGAGGGTCGAGAAAAGGGCGTCCATGTCAGCGCGCCACCAAGAAATAGGCCAGCACCGCCACCACCCCCACGAACATGACCAGGGCATAGCGCCGGGCGTAACCTAATTGGAAACGAGAGAGCCCGCCGGCCACCGCGCGGGCCAGCTCCCCCAGGTTGTTGAAGGTCATGTCCACGCCGCCCAGATCAAAGGCGCGGGCGGTGACATAGGCCAGGGTAGTGAACGGCTTGACGATCAGGAAGCCGTAGAGTTCGTCCACATACCACTTATCCCGCAGCCAGCCAAAGAGCGGGCCTAGCCGGCTGTGCAGCGGGTCCGGCTCCTGGGCGGTGCGGTAAGCGCGGCCGTACAACGCGTAGGCCAGGCCCAGGGCCGCGAGCGCCAGGCCGGTGGAGACGCCGGCCACCAGCCAATTGAAGGGCAGGGCTTCGCCCTCATGCAGGGTGTGATCCAGCCAGCGGCCGAAGACGCCGGCCCCCGGCAGGTTGAGCGCCCCGCCGAAGATCGAGAGCGCCGCCAGGATCATCAGCGGCCCGGTGATGACGGCCGGGCTCTCGGTGGCCTGCGCGGCGCCGGCGGTGCGCGGCTTTCCGAAGAACACCATCAGCATCTGGCGGCCCATGTAAAAGGCGGTCAGGAAGGCGGCCGCGGTCAGCAACGCGTAAATCGCCGGGTTGTGCTCGAAAGCGTCCAGCAGGATCTCGTCTTTGGAGAAGAAGCCGGAGAGCGGCGGCAGGCCGGCCAGCGCCAGCGCCCCGATCAGATGCACCCATTGCGTGACGGGCAGCCGGCCCCATAAGCCGCCCATGTTCCGCATGTCCTGCGGGTCGCTGTGGTCATGAGCCTGGTGCGCGCCGCGCTCGACGGCCTGGATGACGGAGCCGGCGCTCAGGAACAACAGCGCCTTGAAGAAGGCGTGGGTCACCAGGTGGAACATGCCGGCCACGTAGCCGCCCAGGCCCACCGCCGCGATCATGAAGCCAAGCTGCGAGATGGTGGAGTAGGCCAGCACACGCTTGATGTCCATCTGCGCCACGGCGATGGTGGCCGCGAACAGGGCCGTGGCCGCGCCGATCCAGGCCACGACCTCCATGGAGAACGGCGCCGCCGCAAAGAGCACGTGCGTGCGCGTGATCATATAAATGCCGGCCGTCACCATGGTGGCGGCGTGGATCAGGGCTGAGACCGGCGTCGGGCCGGCCATGGCGTCCGGCAGCCAGACGTAGAGCGGGAGCTGCGCGCTCTTGCCGGTGGCGCCCAGCAGGAGCAGGAGCGTGATGGCCGTCAGCGCGCCGGCGGCGGCCGGGCCGGCTTCCTCCACCGCCGCGAACACCTCGGCGAAGTTCAGCGAATGGAAGTTCCAGTAGATCAGGAACATCGCCAGCAGCAGGCCAAAATCGCCCACCCGGTTGACCACAAACGCTTTCATGGCCGCGCGGGCGTTGCCCAGGTTGTCCGCGCCCTTCTCAAACCAGAAGCCGATCAGCAGATACGAGCACAGGCCCACGCCTTCCCAGCCCACGAACAGCATCAGGAAATTGTCGGCGCCCACCAGCACCAGCATGCTGGCCAGAAACAGGTTCAGGTACACAAAGAAGCGCGGGTAGCGGGCCGGGTCGCCGTTGTGGTGCACGTCCTCGCGCATGTAGCCGAGGGCGTAGACGTGGATGAGCGAGCCGACGCCGGCCACCACCAGCATCATGGTGACCGAGAGCGTATCCACCTGGAACGCCCAGCGCACCTGGAAATCGCCGATGGACAGCCACTCGGCCACCACCCCGGTCCAGGGCTCAAACCCGGCGCCGGCCAGGGCCGCCAGCTGGGTTAGGGCGATGCCAAAAGCGGCCACGGCCGCGGCCACGGCCAGCACGCCGCTGCGCTGCGGGCCGAGCCGCCGGCCAAACAGGGCATTGACGCCGAAACCGGCCAGCGGGAAAAGGACGACGAGAGGGACCAATGAGAACATGATAAGCGCTCGTTTTCTAGCACGCCGGCCGGAGGCGCGGCGCGCGGCGACGTTATCCCTGGAGCTGGTTCAGCTCATCCACGCTGATGCTCTGCTTGGAGCGGAAGATGGTGACAATCAGGGCCAGACCCACCGCCACCTCGGCCGCCGCCACCACCATGACAAAGAA
The DNA here is from genome assembly GCA_017999235.1 of Anaerolineales bacterium. Next base: position 2,861 of record JAGOBN010000046.1, read on the forward strand.
CACGAACACCTGGCCGGACAGGTCCATGAATTGGCGCGCGAACGCCACAAAGGCCAGGTTGGCCGAATTCAACATCAGCTCGACCGACATGAAAACAATAATGGCATTCCGGCGCGTCAACACCCCCACCACGCCCAGCGTGAAGAGCACGGCGGACAACGCCACGTAGAAATAAGTAGGGATCATAGTCAACTCCAAATCCCAGGCCCCCGGCCCCAGCCCCGTCGGGGATGGCGCGCGGGGGAGTTGAGATTTATTTCTGCTTCTCGTCCCGCGTCAGCACCACGGCCCCGATCATGCCCACCAGCAGCAAGAACGACGTCACCTCAAAGGGCAGGACGTAATCCTGGAACAGCGTCAGGCCGATCGCTTCGGGTGAGCCAAAGGCGCGCTCGGCGGCGGCGTCGGCAAACGTCGGCGGCAGCCCCAGCGATCCGGCGTTCACAAAATACAGCGCCACGATCCCCAGAAAGATCACCGCCAGAAAGAGCGTCAACGGCGGCTGCCAGGTCAGGGTGGTGCGCGGCTGGCGCAGCAATTCGGCCCCTAGCAGCATGATTACAAACAAGAACAGCACCATGATGGCACCGGCGTACACGGTCACCTGCACCATGGCGATGAACGGCGCGCCCAGGAACAGGAAGAAGAACGCCACCGTGGCGAAGTTCAGCACCAGAAACAGCGCCGAGTGGACGGCGTTGCGGCTGAACAACATCCCCACGGCCGAGCCGATGGCCACCACGGCCAGCAAGCCAAACAGAGTGTAGTTGACGAACACAGGCGTCATCGCGCAATCCCAACTCCCAAATCCCAAGCGCCCAACCCGCCGCGGCCCGGCCGCCGGGGATTGGGCATTGGAATGTGAGCTGTCCTAATCCGGATTCTTCATCTCCGGCACGGCCCGCGTAAACTGGCCTGGGGCCACCTGCTGCGGCGTGGCCGGCCGGCCCTCCGCGGGCAGGACCAGAAGCTTGTCCTTGGTGATGATGGACGAGCGCCGGTCGGTGTAGGCCAGTTCGTAAGTGCTCTCCAAGACAATGGCCTCGGTCGGGCAGGCGTCCTCGCAGAAGCCGCAGTAGATGCAGCGCAGCAGGTTGATCTCGTAGGTGCTGGCGTAGCGCTCGCCGGGGGAGAAGCGCTGCGCATCCGTGTTCTCGGACGCTTCCACGAAAATCGCGTCCGCCGGGCAGGCCGCCGCGCACAGCGCGCAGCCGATGCACTTCTCCAGCCCGTTGTCGTAGCGTTTCAGTTCATGCCGGCCCTTGAAGCGCGGCGCCACCGGCCGCCGCTCTTCCGGGTATTGGGTGGTGACCCGCGGCCGAAAGGCGTACTTCCCGGTTGTCGCAAAACCTTTGATGATCTCAGAAAACATGGCTTAGTTCCTCACCGGCTACCGTTTTAGGCGGACGTTTCCGGGGTGGCGGCGCGCGCCCGGCGCACCGCCGGCGAACCGCGGCGGGACCGCACAAACCCGGCGAAGATGGCGATCAGCACCCCCACCCCCAGCCCTCCCAGCACCGCGCCCAGGATCACCTGGTTGCCCAGAATGGCAGCCGCGGTCACCAGCACGTTGACCAGCGCCGCCGGCAGCAGGACTTTCCAGCCAAACGCCATCAGGCGGTCATAGCGCAGGCGCGGCAAGGTGGAGCGCGTCCAGATCATAAACACCAGCGAGGCGATGATCTTGCCCCAGAAGTAGACAATGCCCAGCCACGGGACCTGATACACAAACGGCCCCTGCCACCCGCCCAGAAAGAGCGTGGCGAAGATGGCGCTGACGCCGATCATCTTGATGTATTCGGCCATAAAGAACAGCGCGAACTTCATGCCGGAGTACTCGGTGTGGTAGCCGGCCGTCAACTCCTGCTCGGCCTCCGGCATGTCGAACGGCGCGCGGTTGACCTCGGCCAGCGCCGCGATGTAGAAGATCAGGGCCGCCAACGGCTGGAGGATCACGTACCACAGGGCGGCCTGGGCGTTGGCGATATCCAGCATGCTCATCGAGCCGGCCAGCAGCAGCGGGCCGACCACCGCCAGCCCGAGGGCCAGCTCATAGCTGATCATTTGCGCCGAGGAGCGCAGGCCGCCCAGCATGGCGTATTTGTTGCTGGACGCCCAGCCGCCCAGCGTGATGCCGTAGATGGCGATGGACGTGACCGAGAGAATGTACATCATGCCGACGTTCAGATCGGCGATCCCCAGCGGCAGATCCAGCCCCGGCCCATAGAAATCCTTCACCGGCGGCCCCCACGGCACCACCGCCAGGACGATGAAGGCCGGCACCACGGTGATGACGGGCGCCAGCAGGAAGACGGCCTTATCGGCCGCGGCCGGGATGAGCTCTTCCTTGAAGATCAGTTTGATGCCGTCGGCCACCGGCTGGAACAAGCCCAGCGGGCCGACGCGGTTCGGGCCGATGCGCTGCTGCAATAAAGCCGAAAACTTGCGCTCGGCCCAGGTCATATACGCAAAACCAGCCAGCAGCACCACGGTGCTGATGACGGCCTTGATGATCCATTCAATGAGGCGGACCCATTCCATCGTCATAGCGTCATCCCATCGTCCCGCGTTAGCGCCCGCCGGCCGCGACCAGCGTCGGGCTGAACGTCACCGGCGCGGAGCCCGCCGGCGCCGCCACCCCCAGGCTGATCGGCAGGAGCGCCGCACCCTCCGGCGCCCGGCCATCGACCCGCACGGTCACGCGCACGGTGCGCGCGCCGGTGGTCATTTCAACTTCCGCCCCGGCCGGCACGCCCAAGCGGCTGGCGTCGGCGGGGTTGAGCACCACGTGCGGCTCGGCCACGCGCGGATGCAGCAACAGCGTGCGCGAAAAGGTCGTGCCGCGGTCGTACAGCACCGTGATCGGCACCAGCTGCAGGCCATTGGGAGCGGCATGCGGCACGTCCACCGCCTCTCCGCCCACCGCCTGCCCGCGCTCCGCGCCCGAGGGCACTTGCACCCCCAGCCCCTGCTCGTTCGTGTACGCCGTGCCGCCGTAATACGGGTCGTGGCCGCTCACATCCGGCACCTGCGGCTCGACGTGCGCCAGCGCGTCATAGGTCAGGCCGGCGTAAGCCGGCACAGCCTGGGCGATTTCCGCGAAGACTTGCGACGCGAACTTCGGCAGCGCCACCCCCAGCCGTCCGCCCAGCTCGGCCGCGATCTGATGATCCGGCCGGCCGCGCGCCGGCACCGCCGGATAGAAGCGCTGGACGCGCCGCTCGCCATTGGTATACGTGCCCTCGCGCTCGGCCCAGGCGGCGGCTGGCAGAACCACATCCGCGGCTTTAGCCGTCTCGGTCAAGAACAATTCCTGCACCACCACACTGCCGGCCGCGCGCAGATCGGCGGCGCTGATGACGCCGTCGCCCACCGGGTCGGCGGCCACAATCCAGGCCGCCGTCACGCCCGGCCCGGGCTGCGCCAGGTCGCGGGCCGGGAGGCCCAGGTCCCAGGCGCCCTGCGTGTTGGCACCCGGCCAGACCCCGATCAGGCCGTTGTTGGGCCGGCCGTAATGGCCGGTGGCGATGACCAGATTGGCGCAGGCCTGGGCCAGCGCCGTCGAGCCGGCGAAATCCAGGCCCTCGCGCCCAAACAGGATCAGGGCGTTCTCGGCCTTGGCAAAGGCCTCGGCGTAGTCGGTGGAGCCCGCCACCAGCATGCCCAGCACCGTGGCCGCTTCGTGGCCGTAGGTGTAGCGCACCTTGAATTTAGCGGACAGATCCAGCTTGGTGGGCCGGGCGTTGGCCACGATCAGCGTGGCGCCGCGTTCGGCCGCCTGCTTGACGCGCAGCCACCACAGCGGCGCCTCTTCTTCCAGGTCGGAAGCCACCACCAGGATGGCCGTCCCCCGGCCCAGCGCCGCGAAGTTGGTGCCGGCGCCGGCGCCGACCGCCTGCACCTGCGCGCCGCCGCCCATGCGGGTGTTCAGGCCGGCGCGGCCGCCCAGGCCCTCCGCCACGCGTTTGACCGCGAACAGGTCCTCGTTGCTCAGCCGGTCGCCCAGCAGCGCGGCCACGCCTTGGCCGGCCGCCTTCAGCTTCTCGGCCGCCAGCCCGAGCGCCTCCTCCCAGCCGGCCGCCACCAGCTCCCCGCCCTTCCGCACCAGCGGCGTGGTGAGCCGGTCCGGGGCCTCCACAAAATGATGCCCAAAGCGGCCCTTATCGCACAGCCACAGCTCGTTGACCTGCTCGTTCTGGCGCGGCATGACGCGCTTGATCACCGGCTGGCCGCCGGACTTGGCCTCGCGCCGGGTGCTGAAGGTGAGGTTGCAGCCGACCGGGCAGTGGTTGCAGAGCGAGGCGGCCGGCGTCAGCTCCCAGGGCCGCGCGCCAAAGCGGAAATCAGCCGTGGTCAGCGCGCCCACCGGGCAAATATCGGTGGTGTTGCCCGAGAATTTCGAGTCGAAGCCGGGGTCGGAGAAGGTGACGATCTCCAGCCGCCGGCCGCGCTCATAAAAGCCCAGCACGTTATCGCCGGCCACGTCGCTGGTAAAGCGCGTGCAGCGCGCGCACTGGATGCAGCGCTCGCGGTCGAGATAGATCAGGGCCTCCTCCGGCCGGCCGAGCGGCACGTGCTTCTCAAAGTGCATCTTCTCGCCGAACAAGAAGCGGCTCTGGCCCGGGCCGTGGCGCAGGGTCAGATTCTGGAGCGGACACTCGCCGCCCTTGTCGCAGACCGGGCAATCCAGCGGATGCGAGGTCAGGATGAACTCGACCACATCGTCGCGCGCGTCGGTGACCTTGGCGCTCGTGCCGATCACCACCATGCCGTCTTCCACCGGCGTGGTGCAGGCGGTCTCCAGCTTGGGGCCGTAGCCGATCTTCGGCTGGCCGGCCTCATCCACCACCACCTGGCCCGTGGCGCGGTCGCGCTGGAGGCGGCCCACTTCCACCAGGCACATCCGGCACATGCCCACCGGCTTGAGCTTGGGGTGATAGCAGAAGACCGGGATATCGTTGTCGATGCGCTTGGCGGCGTCAACGATCAGCGTCCCCTTGGGCACCGAGACTTTCACGCCGTCAATCGTTAGAGTGACCAGGTCAGCCATACACCTATCTCTTGGTTAGGGTCTGCGCGCCACGCGGGGCCGGGTTCAGGCGCCGGCCGCCGGCTTGGGGGCGGGTTTCGCGGCGGGTTTCGCCGCCGGTTTGGCGGCCGCGTCCGTGGCATGCGCGTCGTAATCGGCCCGGAAAGCCTTCAAGCTGGAGAGCACCGGCGTCACCGAGAACTCGCCCAGCGGACACAAGCATTTGTTTTGGATCTGCAGGGCCACGTTTTGCAGCAGGTCCACATCCGCCTTGACCGCCTGGCCCTTATTGACGCGCTCCAGGATATTGAGCATCCAGTACGTGCCTTCGCGGCAGGGCGTGCATTTGCCGCACGATTCGTGCTTGAAGAAGCGCGTGGTCTTGAGCGCCACCCAGGCCAGGTCCACCGTCTCGTCCAGCACGATCACCGACGCCGAGCCGAGCATGGCGCCCTTGGCGGCCACCGACTCATAATCCAGGGCCATATCCAGAATAGCGTCGTCCACCGGGAGGACCACCGACGAGGCGCCGGCCAGCATGACGGCCTTCACCTTTTTGCCGTCGCTCACGCCGCCGCCCAGTTCGTAGATCAGATGGCGCAGGGATGTGCCGAGCGGCAGTTCGTAGTTGCCGGGCCGGTTGACGCGCCCGGACAGGCTGAACACTTTGGGGCCGGGGCTCTTCTCGGTGCCGATCTTCTTGTACTCGGCCGCGCCCTGCTGGATGATGAAGGGGACGTTGGCGAGCGTCTCGCAGTTGTTGACCACGGTCGGCTTGCCGTACAGGCCCTTATCGGCCGGGAAGGGCGGGCGCAGGCGGGGCTGGCCCAGCCGGCCTTCGATCGACTCCAGCAGCGCGCTTTCCTCGCCGCAGATGTAGGCGCCGGCGCCCAGGTGGTTGTAGAACTCCACCGAGAAGCTGGAGCCAAAGAGGTTGGGGCCGATCAAGCCGCGCGCCCGGCAGTCCTCCAGGCACTGATCCAGCCAGGCGGACACATCCCAGTATTCGCCGCGAATGTAATTGTAGATGGTGCCGGCCTGGGCCGCATACGCGCAGATCAGCGCGCCCTCAATAAACTGGAACGGGTTGCGCTCGATGATCTCGCGGTCTTTGAAGGTGCCGGGCTCGGATTCGTCGGTGTTGACGGTGACGTAGCGCGGGAAGGAGTCCTTGGTGAGGAAGCTCCACTTCACGCCGGCCGGGAAGCCCGCGCCGCCGCGGCCGCGCAGCCCGGAGGCCTTGACCTCGTCGATGACCTGGGCCGGCGTCAGGGTGGTGACGGCTTTCTTCAGAGCTTCAAAGCCGCCGTTCGCCAAATAAACATCCAACTGGTGGATGTCGGGGATGTCGCGGTGTCGGAGGAGGATGTGCGCCATGGCGATCCGCTCTACTGGCCTTTCAGCCCGTTCAGGATGTCCAGCGCCTGCTGGACCGTCATCGGCTGTTCGGCCGACTCGCTTTGATGGAAGTGGATGCCGGTGCTGTCCTGGATCTGGAAAACCGGGGCGCGGTGGCAGGCGCCCACACACATGACATGCTCCACCGTGAACTCGCCGTCGGCGGTGGTGCCTTCCCACTGCACGCCCAGCTTGGCCAGCAGCTCGGCCGCAAATTGCTCGGCGCCGCGCAGCGCACACGGCAGGTCCACACAAATCTGCACCCGGCGCTTGCCGCCCGGATGGTCATGGTACAGCGAATAGAAACCCACCACGCCGGCCACCTGGGTGGTCTCCAGGCCGCACAGCGCCCCCACTTCGGCCATGGCCGCCGGCGAGAGGTGGCCGTATTCCTTTTGCGCCAGATAGAGCAGCGGCATCACGGCCGAGCGTTTCCACTCGGCGGGGTAGCGCGCCAGGATGGCGTCGATCTCAGCAGGATACTTCTCTTTCAGCACGCAAACCTCCCGCGGCGCTTAGCGATCCACGTCGCCGAGCACGATGTCGATGCTGCCGATGATGGCGACCACGTCCGCGATGTAATGATCCTTGCTCATCAGGGACGTGGATTGCAGGTTCAGGAACGACGGCGTGCGGAAATGCACGCGGTGCGGCTTGGGGCCGCCGTTGCCGCGCAGGAACACGCCCAGCTCGCCGCGCGGCGACTCGGTGGCGGCATAGACCTCGCCGGCCGGCGCCGGGAAGCCCTCGGTCCAATACTTGAAGTGGTGGATCAGCGCTTCCATGCTCACGCCGATCTCGGCGCGCGGCGGCGGCGCCACCTTGCGGTCGGCCGTGATCACCGGGCCGGGGCCGAGCTTCTTCAGCCGGGCCAGCGCCTGCTCGATGATGCGCAAGGATTGGCGGAACTCCAGCATCCGCACCCAGTAGCGGTCGTACACATCGCCGGCCGAGCCCAGCGGCACGTCGAACTCATACTGCTCATAGCCGCTGTAGGGCATGGCCTTGCGGATATCCCAATTCACGCCCGAGCCGCGCAGCGAACCGCCGGTCATGCCCATGCTGAGCGCCGTGGCGCCGTCGATCACGCCCACCCCCTTGGTGCGGTCCAGCCAGATCGGGTTCTTGGCGGTCAGCCGCTCGTAATCGTCCAGCTGCGCGGGCAGGTAATCCAGGAAGGCGCGCACCGCTTCTTCAAAGCCGGCCGGCACCTCCCGCCACAGGCCGCCCGGCCGGAAGTAGGACGTCATCATGCGCTGGCCGGACACCAGCTCGAAGATGTTCAGGATGTATTCGCGCTCGCGGATGCAATAGAAGAGCATCGACTGCACGGCGATGTCATTGCAGTGCGTGCCCAGCCAGACCAGGTGCGAGCTGATGCGCTGCAGTTCCGCCAGGATGACGCGGATCACCTGCGCGCGCTCGGGGACCTGCACCTCCATCAGCTTTTCAATCCCCAGGCAGTACGTCAGGTTGTTGCCCAGGTTGTTGAGGTAATCCAGCCGGTCGGTCATCACCAAGGCCTTGGTGAAGGTCTTGGCTTCCATGTTCTTCTCGATGCCGGTGTGCAGATAGCCGATGTCGGGCACGGCGTTGACGATGGTCTCGCCGTCCAGCTCCACGATCAGGCGTAGCACGCCGTGGGTGCTGGGATGCTGCGGCCCCATGTTGAGCACCATCGTTTCACCGGTCTGCGCGCGCGGCGAAAACAAGTGCTTAAGCTCGTCGACGGTGGCTTCCAGCAGTTGATTATCTTGAGCGGTCATACCAGTTCCCAGTGATCAGTGATCAGTGATCACTCTTTGGCGTAAGGCTTCTTTTTGTCGATCTCGTCAAAGTTGAACGTGAACTGCACTTCTTCATAGCCGAGCGGGTAATCCTTGCGGAGCGGATGGCCCTGCCAATCCGCCGGCATCAGGATGCGGCGCAGGTCCGGGTGGCCGGTAATCTGCAGGCCGAACATATCAAACAGCTCCCGCTCCTGCCAATTGGCGCCCGGGTAAATATCCGTGACGCTGGCCAGGACGGGCGCCGCTCCGGAGACCGCGCACTTGACGCGCACGCTCACCGGCCCGAGCAGGTTGCGGAGCTGATACACGACCTTGAAGCGCGGCTCGGCCGGCCAATCATCGTAGGCGGTGAGATCCGCCAGGAAGTTGTAGCCCAGCGTCTCCTTCAGGAAACGCAGCACCGCCACGTTGGCGTCGGCGCGGATGAGCACCGTGGTCTCGCCGCGGAATTCCACGACAGACTCCAGCGCCTCCGGAAACTTGTCTTTGAGAGCCGCGAGGGTGGTTTCGAGATGGGACATGCGGGCGGTGGGGAGGCTGGGGTGATTGAGTGATGGGGTGATTAGGCGTACTTGCCGAGCTTCTCTTGTTTGACCTTCGCATGCAGGGTGAGGATGCCGTACATGAGGGCCTCCGGGCGCGGCGGACAGCCGGCCACATACACATCCACCGGCACCACTTCATCCACGCCCTGGACGATGGCATAGTTATTGAAGATGCCGCCGCACGAGGCGCAGTCGCCCATGGCCAGCACCCATTTCGGGTCCGGCATCTGGTCATACAGCCGGCGGAGCACCGGGGCCATTTTGCGCGTCACGCGGCCGGCCACAATCATCAGGTCGCTCTGGCGCGGCGAGGCGCGCATCAACTCCATGCCGAAGCGCGAGAGATCGTTCTGCGGCGCGCCGATGGTGCTGATCATTTCAATGGCGCAGCACGCCAGGCCGAACAGCATCGGCCACATCGAGCCGGTGCGGCCCCAGTTGACGGCCGTTTCCAGGGTGGTCGTCACGACCCCCAGGTTGCCGAGTTT
>JAGOBN010000611.1 GCA_017999235.1 Anaerolineales bacterium
CGCGGCCACAAACAGCAGCCCCCCCAACCCAAAACCGCGCGCGTATCGGGCCGCCGCGCCGGCGCCTTCCAGCCCTAGCGTGTAAAACGGCCGTTTTTCAAACCAGCGCAGCCAGGCCCAGAGCATCAGATACAGCCCGCCAAAGCTGCCGGCCAACTCCGCCGCGAAGGCCAAGCCTTGCAGCGTCGGCTGGTCACGCAAAGCGGCTGGGCCGCCCACGGTGGCCCGCAGCGCCAGCACCGTCGGCAGGCCCGTGAGCAGGGTCCCGCCGACGACAAAAACCCCGGTCATCACCAGCGCCACCCCGACATGCGGCAGGCGCCGGCCGGAGCGGGCCAATTCAAACAAACGGTTCATCCGGAGGGCGGACGGCATAGCGGCGTTATCTCCCTGGCCGCCTCAGAATACCCTAAAACTCCATAAGCCTTGCTGGCGGGCGGCGCCTGTCATGGTCAAGCGGCGATATTCGTCACTTCTGTGGAGCCCCTTCATAACTCGTTCACAAGTCTGGCCGATACTGCCTCTAGATCAGATCGGTCAGCCTGACCGATCCTTACAGGAGATGGAACGATGAGCAAAAAGATGATGGCGGCGGGGTTGGTCGTGGTGGTCGGCTCGCTGGTGTTTGCGGGCCTGGCTTTCGCGCAGACGCCGGCCCCGGCGACGCCCGGGCAGGGTTACGGCCGCGGCCAGGGGATGATGGGCGGCGGCGCCGGCCGCGGCGGGATGATGGGCGGCTGGGCGCAGAGCCAGGGCGAAGCGGGCGCGTATGGCGGGATGCTGGGCGGCTACGGCCGCGGGCGCGGCGGGATGATGGGCGGCAATTTTGACGCCGCGAACGCCGGCCCGCTGCACACCTATATGTTGGACGCCTTCGCCCAGGCGCTGGATATCACCCGCGCCGATTTGGACGCGCAGCTGGCGGCCGGCCAGACGATGGTTGACATCGCCACGGCCAACGGCCTGACCCAGGCTGAGTTCTTTGAAGTGATGCAGACGGCGCGCACGGCGGCGCTGGCCCAGGCGGTGGCGGACGGCGTGCTGACCCAGGCGCAGGCCGACCAGATGCAGGGGCGCATGTTCCAGAACGGCGGCCCCGGCACCTGCCCGCACTTCAACTCGGCGCCGGCCGTCCCGACGACGGTTCCCACCAACAGCTAAAGCCCAACGGAATGAGCCCAACGCCGGCCCCGCCTGGGGCCGGTTTTGTTTAAAACAAAACGCCGCGCCTCCCCAGCGCAGTTGAGGAGCGCGGCGTCCGGGTCTCCGGCCGGCCTCAGCCGTTCACCTTGTGCAAAGCCCGCGTGAACATCCCCAGCGCGTCTTTCACCTGGGCCTCGGTCACAATCAGCGGCGGGATCCAGCGGATGATGTTGTCGTAGGAGCCGCAGGTGAGCAGCAGCAGCCCTTCGCCCAGCGCCGCTTTGGTGACCGCCTTGGCGCGCTCGGTCCAGGGCTCGCGGCCGGAGGTGGTGAACTCGGTGGCCACCATCAGCCCCAGGCCGCGCACGTCGCCGATCTCCGGGTAATCTTCCTGCAGCCGGCGCAGGCCCGCCATCAGCACCGTCCCCATGCGCTCGGAGTTCTCGATCAACTTCTCCTCGCGCAGCACCTGGAGGGTGGCCACGCCGGCCGCGCAGGCCACGGCGTTGGCGCCGTACGTGCCGCCGTGCGACCCGGGCGTCCACTTGGCCATCAGCTCCGGGCTGGCCGCCAGGCCGGAGAGCGGCAGGCCGGAGGCGATGCCCTTGGCCATGGTCAGGATATCGGGCGTGATGCCGAAGTGGTCAATGCCAAACCAGCGGCCGGTGCGCCCGAAGCCGGACTGGACCTCGTCCGCGATCAGCAGGATGCCGTAGTGGCTGCAGATCTCGCGCAGTTCCGGCAGGAAGCCGGCCGGCGGCACCACATAGCCGCCCTCGCCCAGCACCGGCTCGATGATAATGGCCGCCGTCTCGTGCGGCGCGGTCTGGGATTTGAGCAGCAGTTTGAGTTCTTTCAGGCAGAACTCGGTGGTGGCGGCTTCGTCCCAGCCGTACTTGTACGCATACGGGTAGGGCGCCACGTAGATGCCGGGCACCAGCGGCTGATAGCCGGCGCGGTAGACGGTCTTGGACGTGGTCATGCTCATCGTCAGGTGCGTGCGGCCGTGGAATGAGCCGCTGAAGACGATGATGTTGGGCCGGCCGGTGGCCTGTTTGGCCAGCTTGACGGCGCCTTCGGTGATCTCGGCGCCGGAGTTGGAGAAGTAGAACTGCGAGAGCGGGGCCGGCACCACCGGCAGCAGCTCGTCAATGAGCTGCAGCAAGGGGCGGTGAAAGGCGATATTGGCCTGGCTGTGGATGATTTTGCCGGCCTGGTCTTGAATCGCCTTGACCACGCGTGGATGGGCGTGGCCGGTGTTGGTGACGCCGATGCCGCAGGTGAAATCCAAGAATGTGCGGCCGTCCAGCGTGTGCAGGTAAGCGCCCTCCCCGCGCTCGGCGATGAGCGTGTCTGGGACGGCGCGGCCCCAGACCGGGGAGACGTGCGAAAGATCGAGCGTGGCGAGGGTCATGGGCAGGTCCTTGAATGGCGAGGGGCTCAGGGGCGATGATACTATAGAGCCCCCATCGGTGCGGCCGCGGGCTTTACCCCCAGGTTTCGAGCGCGGCCTGCACGGTCCGCATAAACTGATCGGCCACCGCGCCATCCAGCACGCGATGATCAAACGTCAGCGCCAGATACGCCATCGGGCGGATGGCGATCGAATCCTGGCCGCCGGCGCTGACTACCACCACGCGCTTCTGCACCCGGCCGGCACCCAGGATGGCGGTCTGCGGCTGGTTGATGATGGGCGTGGCGACCAGCGAGCCGCTGACGCCGTGGTTGGTGAGCGTGAAGGTGCCGCCCTGGACGTCCTCGGGCTTGAGCGCTTTGGCGCGCGCGCGGCGGGCCAGATCGTTGACGGCGCGCGCCAGGCCGAGCAGGGATTTTTCGTCGGCGCGGCGGATCACCGGCACGATCAGGCCGCCGCCGGCCGCGGCGTCCAGCGCCACCGCCATCCCCAGGTTGATCTCGCGCTTCAGCACGATGCGGGCGCCGGCCGCGTCCTCCACCCACTGGCTGTTGACGATCGGCACGGCCTTGAGGCCGGCGCTGAGGGCGCTGAGGAAATACGCCGTCAGGGTGAGCTTGACGCCGTCGCGCGCGAACTCCGCCTGGTGCGCGGCCTGGTGCGCCAGGATGCGGCTCAGGTCCACTTCAAAG
>JAGOBN010000612.1 GCA_017999235.1 Anaerolineales bacterium
GTATTACTACGAGACCTTGACGTTGAAAGAGATCGGCGCGGTGTTGGATCTGTCTGAGTCGCGGGTCTGCCAATTGCATGCCCGCGCGGTGCTCAGCCTGCGCGCGCAATTGACCCGCGCGGCCGCGGAACCGCCGGTAACGAAGGAAAAGGCCCATGTCCCGGATCACGTCTGATCTGCTCTCGGATACCTTGTCGGTGATTGCGCTGGCGCGCGAGACGGCTTTGGCCCGCGGCCGGCAGGCGCAGGCGGACCGCTTGGCGCCGGTGGTGGAGCAGCTGCGTGATATCGCCGCCGCCCGGGAAGCCGCGCCGGCCGCGCCCAGCGGCGCGCTGAAGACGGATGAATTTCAGACGCTGCTGGCGGCCGCCCAGGGCGCGCCCCTGGCGGCCGGCGCCGCGCCCGCCGCGGGGACGCCGGCGGTGGAGCGCGGCCAGGTGGCGGCGGCCATGTCGGCCGGCGGCATGGGGGAGGTTGACATCGCCCGCCAGTTGGGGGTGACGCGCGACGAAGTGCGGATGATGCTGGCGCTGGACGGCGCGCAGCGCCCCGCCGCCGCGGTCAGCCGCGCTCAGATTCGCGGGAGGTATCAAGCATGATCAAAGGCTTCTACGCCGCCGCGTCGGCCATGCTCGCCGGGCTGACCCGCCAGAATCTGATCTCGCACAATTTGGCGAATGTGGATACCCCGGGCTTCAAGCAGGTGATGACCTCGCTGGATGACTTTGTGGACACCTCGGTCAGCACCCGGCCAGAGCTGGTGACCTTCCCGCACCCCGCCCGGCTGGTTTCCACGCCGCGCGGGTTGGGCGATCTGGGGCTGGGGGTGGAGACGATTACGCCGGTCACGGATTTTGAAAATGGGGCGCTGCGGCAGACGGGCGTGCTTACCGATCTGGCGTTGACCGGCTCCGGGTTCTTCCGGGTGCAGACCCCCGACGGCGAACGCTATACCCGGGATGGGCGCTTCTTGCGCGATGTGGACGGCAGCTTGGTGACGGTGGACGGTTTCTTTGTACTGGATGACGCCGGCGCCCCGCTGCAGCTGCCGGAGGGGACGCTGGCCGTGGACGGCACGGGTGCGCTGACCGTGGATGGCCAGCCGGCCGGCCAATTGGGGCTGGCGGCCTTCACGGATCCGGCCGTTGAGCTCACGCGTGATCCGGAGCAGGGCAACCTGTTCATTGCCGCCGGCGGCCCCACCGGCGCCGTCGTGGGCGGGGTTCAGCAGGGTTACTTGGAAACCGCCAACCTCAACCCCGCGCAATTGATGACACAGATGGTGGCGGTGGGCCGCGCGTATGAAGCCGCCCAGCGCTTGGTGCAAGTTCAAGATGAGCTGCTCGGCCGCGCCGTGGCGTCGCTGGGCCGGCTCTAACGCGGAGGTGGTGAATGGGCAGTAACGTCACCCAGCTTCTCTATGTGTCGCGCAGCGCGATGCTGGCGCGTCTGATGGACCTGGACGCGGTGGGCAACAACCTGGCGAACGTCAACACGCCGGGATACAAGGCGACGCGCGTGAATTTTCAGGAATTAATGCACCAGGCCGATATCAATGGCCTGCATCCCGCCTCCACCCAAGCGCTCCAGGCGCCGGGTTCGCTGCGGACCACGTCTAATGGCTTGGACCTGGCCATTACGGGGGAAGGTTTTTTTGCCGTACAACTGCCGGATGGCGAGACCGCGTATACCCGCGACGGCTCGTTCACGCTGGATTCCAATAACGAGATTGTGTCGGCCAGCGGGATGCGGCTCATATGGAATGGCCAACTGCCGGCGGAGGTGGACGAGGTCCACGTCAATCCGGATGGGACAGTCATGGCCCGGCAAGATGCGGGTTGGATCCAGGCCGGCCAAATCGAGCTGACGCGCTTTGCTAATCCCACCGCGCTGCAGGGCTATGGCCAGAACCTGTGGCTGCCCACCGCGGCTTCCGGCGCGGCCCAGACCGGCGCGGCGCGGACCGGGGACTTTGGCAGCGTGCAGGGGAATGCGCTGGAAAACTCCAACGTCAACTTGAGCGAGGAAATGACGCACATGATCGCTCTGCAGCGCGCTTACAGCTTGTCAGTGCGCGCCTTCCAGCAGTCCGATCAAATGTTCGGCTTGGCTGTGCAGATGCGCCGGTAAGTAGTCAAGATTTGGCTCTATTGGCCGATAACATATTACGGAAAGATATCTTTCGGCCATAGGAGGCGTTTCCGCTATGAAGATTGAAAACACTGGCTCCCAGGGGATCTCGCGAGCGCAACGGAATGACACCCAAGCTGTGGAAGCGGCGCGGGCGGCGCAGAGCCGGGCGGCCGCCAAGCCGGCGGCGGGTTCGGATCGGTTGGAATTATCCGACCAGGCGCAAATGCTGGCCAAGGCGCGCAAGACCCTGGCCGCCCAACCCGAAGTCCGCGCGGACAAGGTGCAAGCGTTGCGGATTTCGATTGAAAACGGAACCTATCAGGTTCCGCATGCCCAATTGGCGCGGCGGCTGAAGACCCAGCTGTAGCGCCGCTTTGAAGGCGAGGCACTATGACGCAAGTAGGCCCACAAACAGCGCTGGCGGCTTTGGAAAGCGCGCTCGTCGAAGAATTCCGCACCTTGCAGGTCTTGGTGACCCTGGGGCGGGATGAGCGCCGCGCGTTGGCGGACGGTGATTGGCCGGCCGTGGAGGCGCTCTTGCCCCGCAAAGCAGCCGCCCAGAACGATCTGGCCCGGCTTGAGCTAGCCCGGCGGGAGGCGCTCCAGGTGTGGGCGGAGGCGGCCGGCGGGACGCCCGCGCCGCTGGCGTTGAGTGATCTGCTGTCGATGGTCGAGGCCTCGGTGGCGCAGCGGCTGGCCCATTTGCGGGCCGGCATTCTGTCGTTGACGACCGAGCTCGGTTCGTTGAATCGCGGCAATCGTTCCTTGGCGGCGCTGGCCCTGGAGCGGGTGGCGGCGGTGCGGGACTTTCTCGTGGACCTCAGTCAGCCGACGATCAGCTACCAGCCGTTCAAAGCCGGGGTGCCTCAGCCCGGGGCGGCGCTGGCGGTGGAGCAGTGGGCCTAAAGCCCGCCGCAGGACGAGGACGCTATGCCTTCGACATTCTATGGGATCAATTTAGCGCTGCGGGCGGTGCTGAGCCAGCAGAACGTGATGCAGGTCATTGAGCACAACGTCGCCAATGCCAACACGCCCGGCTATCGCCGGCAGCAAGCGGTGTTGGTGGCCGGCCTGCCCTATGCGCCGCCCAACCTGCGCCGCGACAGCACGCCCG
>JAGOBN010000613.1 GCA_017999235.1 Anaerolineales bacterium
CTCCATCGGCGTGTAGTCGGCGTTGCCCACCCAGACGCCGGCCACCAGATCCGGCGTGAAGCCGATGGTCCAGTTGTCGCGGTAATCGTTGGTGGTGCCGGTCTTGACGGCGGCTGGGAAGGACAAGCGCAGGGGCGAGTCCGGGCCAAAGGCCGGCGTGCGCGCGTCGTTGTCGGAGAGGATGTCGGCCAGCAGATACGCCGTCTCCGGCGTCATCACCGGCTGGCCCCAATTGGCCGGCGGGTCCTGGCAGGGCGGCGGATCGGCCGTCACCTCCGCCGGCGTGAGCGGCTGCTGGCAGACCACGCGCCCGGTCGAGTCCGTGACCCGCAGGATCGCCACCGGAGCGAGGCGCCGGCCGCCGGCCGCCAGCGCGCCATAGGCGCCCACCATCTGCGTCAACGACGCTTCGCCGCCGCCCAGCGCCAGGGCCAGGCCGTAATCCGTCCGGTCGAGCGTGGTCACTCCCAGCGCCTGCAGGAAGGGGATCAGGCCGCTGCGGGCGTCCACCTGCCCGGCGGCGTCCGCCGGCGCGCCATAGACGGAGACAAACTCCAACGCCTTGACGGCCGGGATGTTGTACGAGTTCGCCAGCGCCCCGCGCACCAGCACCGGGCCGTGGAAGCGGCCGTCGTAATTAACCGGCTGATACGGCGGGTTGGCGCCGTCCGGAAAATCGGTGGGCACATCCCAGAGCAAGGTGGCCGGGTTCCAGCCGCGCTCAAAGGCCAGCGCGAAGGTCAGCGGTTTGATGGACGAGCCCGGCTGGCGCGGCACCAGCGCCATGTTGATCTGGCCGTCCACGGGGTCGTCGTAGTCGTCCGAGCCCACCATGACCACGATGGCGCCGGTGGCCGGCCGCACCGCCACCAGCGCGCCGTTCGAGACGTTTCGGTCAGCCAAGGACGCCACCTGCTCGCTCACCGCTTTCTCGGCCAGCACCTGCAGCTCCGGCTCCAGGGTGGTGTCGATGCGGTAGCCGGAGCGATAGAGCGCCTGCGCGCCAAAACGCGTCTCCACAATCTGGCGCACATAGTTGACCCAGTGCGGGAAGCGCGCGCCGCTGGGCGGCGGGGTGAAGGTGCGCTGGCGCAATTCCGCCAGCGCTTCCCCCACAGACGTGTCGGTGACGCACACCGGCACCGGGTCGCCGTTGGTCTGCACGGCGATGCAGCCGCGCTCCTGGCTCAGGGCCAGCATCAGCGTCAGCACATCGCGCTGCCGGTTGAAGACGGCCTCCGGCCGCGTGTAAATATCGTAGACGGCCGGCGCCTGCGGCAGGCCGGCCAGCATGGCGGCCTCGCCCAGGGTCAGCTCGCTGGCGCGCTTGTTGAAGTACGTCTCGGCGGCGGCCTCAATCCCATAGGCGCGGTTGCCGTAGTAGATCTCGTTCAGGTACAGCTCCAGGATCTCGGCCTTGGAGTAGCGGCGCGTGATCTCGGCCGCCAGGATGATCTCGCGGATCTTGCGGAGATTGGACTGTTCGGTGGCTTCCTCCGGCGTGAACACCAGGGCGCGCACCAACTGCTGGGTGATGGTGGATGCGCCGGAGACGGTGCCGCCGGCCTGCAGGTTCTGCCAGATGGCGCGCAGGATGCCGACCGGATCGAAGCCGGGATGCAGATAGAAGTTCTGGTCTTCGGTGGCCAGCGTGGCCGCGATCAGCGGGGGCGCCATCTGGCTCAGCGGCACGCGCGTGCGCCGGCCGGCCTGCGGGTCGATGATATCCGAGAGCAGGTTGCTCCGGGCGTCATAGATGCGCGCCGTTTCGAATTGGGAGGCCCGCGCGCTCAGGTCGCCGATGGGCGGCAGATCCCGGGCGATGGACCAATACCCGTATGTCACGGTAATGACGCCGGCCAGGCCGACAAAGCAGAGCGCCAGCAGGCCGTAACCGATCACGCGGCGCAGACCGCCGGCCGCCTCCCGCCGCGGCGCGGCCGGCGTGGCCATGGTTGGGCCGGCGGCCGCCAACTGCGTCTGCGCCAGCGCGGCCGGATCATCCATAGGCGCATTGACCGGCAAATCGTCCGCGTCTTGAAACGGCCAGGGCCGGCTGCGGCGGGTCACACCGGGGTCGGGCGGTGTCGGGCGCGGGGTGCGGCGGGTGTCATCGGCGTTGGGGTCAGGTGAAGTGGTCATTGGCGGTTAAGACGCGCAGTGAGGGCTGGCTGTTCCCGCCGGTCGGGTACGACCGGGCGGTCGGGTACGACCGCGCCATCATTTAACGGCCCAGCGCGTTACGGCGCCGGCGGGGTGCGGCGCGATCACGCCGTCGGTTTCCAGCAAGTCCAGGTGGCCCAGAATTTCGGAACAACCCAGAAACCAATCCATGCCACGCGTCAGACGGGCGCCGAAGGTGGCCTGCACCAATTCCCACAAGGTCTGCGGGCCGGCGGCCGCCAGCATCTTCACCAGCCGCGCTTTGCGGCGCTCGTGAAAGACCAGCCGGGCGCGCACCAGCGCCGGCACATCGTCCACGGGTGCGCCGTGGCCGGGGAGGGTCAGCGCCGGCGCCAAATCCGCGGCGCGGCGCAAATGGTGGAGGTATTGCTCCAGCCGGCGCGGCCGATCCGCCAGCGCCTGGCTGTGGGCCGGCGGCTCCAGGACCGGATTGGAGGAAATGTCTTTCAGGACGTGGTCGTTGGCCAGCAAGGTGCGGCTGGCCGGCTCCCACAAGCAGATCAGTCCGCCGGCGTGGCCGGGGGTGTGATAGACGCGCCACGCGGCGCCGGCCAGGTCCAGGAGGTCGCCCTCTTCCAGCCCGCGCGCCGTGGCCACCGGGTCCTGCCACTTGCCGATGTCGGCGCCGGAGTCATCAATGGCGGCCGCGATGTCGGCCGGCACGCCGCTGGCCGCCCACAAGGCCTGAAAGAACGGGCGGTGGCGCGCGCGTTCGGCGCAGTAATCGGCCAGCCACGCCCGGTTTGACGTGTGCGTCACCACCTCCGCGCCGGAGCGCGCCACAATCTCGCCGGCCAGGCCCACATGATCGGCATGGTGGTGGGTGAGGATCAGCCGGCGCAGGTCTTCGATGCGGCAGCCGGCTTCGGCCAGGCCCGCTTCCAGGGCGGCCCGGGCCGGCCCCCACTTGGGGCCGGTATCGATCAGCGTCAGCGGATCGCCCTCGGCCAGGTAAACATTCACCGGGCCAACCGGAAACGGCGTGGGGAGCGTAATCAGGCGCAGCATGGGAGGCGGTCAGCGGGCCGGCACGCCCCACACTTCGAGCGCGCCGTCCGAAAAG
>JAGOBN010000614.1 GCA_017999235.1 Anaerolineales bacterium
CCCGGCCTGGCATGCCGCCCTGGCCCGGGCGCGGGACTCCGGCGCTGCCAGTGTGTTCCTGCGCCCGGACCCGGAAGGCCAGGCGTCTACTTACGTGATCGTCTGGCCTGTATTCGGGCCGAACCCGCCCGGTGGGCGGACGGCTGAAAGCGCGGCCGGCCCGCGCGGTTATGTGCTGGGGGCCTATCAATTGAAGGCTTTGGTGGCCGGGGTGCTGCTTTCGTCCGAGCTGGCCGAGCTGAACGTCCACGTGTTTGACTCGGCCGCCGCCAGCCGGCTGGCCTACCGGCCGGCGGCCAGCCAGTCCGAGCCGGCTGTGCATTGGGCGGGCCGGCCGGCCGGCCGTTATTATGAGGTTGATTTGGAACTGGCCGACCAGCGCTGGCTGGGGGTGGTTACCGCCGCGCCGCTGTTTGAAACAAGCCGCCGGACCGTGATGCCGTGGGTGGCTTTGTTGGCGGGCCTGGCGGTGACGGCCGGCGCCGGGCTTCATTTGGTGCAGCGTCAGCGCGGTGAGACGGCCTTGCGCCGCAGCCAGGAAAACTTGAACCGCGCCCAGGCCATGGCCCATATCGGCAGCTGGTCTATCGATTTGCCGACGGAGCAGGTCACGTGGACGGCCGAGCTGTATCGCATCTTTGCCCTGCCGCCTGAGACGCCGGTGACGCCGGCGCTGTTTTTGGAGCGGGTCTGGCCGGAGGACCGGCCGGTGGTGGAAGCCGCCTGGGCGGCGGCTTTAGCCAGTGGTGCGGCTGACGTTGAGTTCCGGATTAATGTCGGTGGGGAAGCCCGCTGGGTGCGCGAGCGCGCGGAAGTCCTGCGCGGCCCAGCCGGCGTCCCGCACACGGCGCTGGGCACGGTCCAAGACATCACCGATCAGAAATCGGCCGCCGGCGACCTGCGGGAGAATCAACTGCTGCTGCAGTTGGTGATTAATTCGACGCCCGACTGGATCTTTATCAAAGACCGCCAACATCGCTACCGGCTGGTCAACCAAGCCTACGGCGTATCGCTGGGGCTCACGCCGGACCAGGTCATCGGCCAGGATGATCTGGAGCTGGGCTTCACCGAGGCGTCGGTAAAGGGTGACCCGGCGCGGGGCGACCGCGGGTTCTGGGCCGATGACGACGAGGTCCTGGCCAGCGGGCAGATGAAAGTGATCCCGGTGGAGCCGGCGCATCTGCGCGGCCAGGCCCTGTACTTGAGCACCGTCAAAGTGCCGCTGAAGAACGCGGCCGGCGAGGCTTGGGGAGTGCTGGGGTTCGTCCATGATGTCACCGAACGGATCCGGGCGGAGCAGGCGCTGCGGGACCAAGAAGCGCAATACCGCGCGGCGGTGGAGACGGCCACCGACGGCTTTGGGCTGCTGGACAGCGCCGGCCGGTTTTTGGAAGTTAACGACGCGCTGGTGCGGCTGACCGGCTACAGCCGGCCAGAGCTGCTGCGGCGGCGGCTGGCTGACTTGGAAGCCCACGGGCAGCCGGACGAACTGACGGCGTATTTGGGGCGGGTCTCCCATGCCGGCGGTGAGGTCTTCGAGATGCTCAGCCGCACCCAGGCCGGCCGCGTCTGGCACGCCGAGATCAACGCCGCCCATTGGCCGATCGCGGACGGGCGGTTATTCTGTTTTGTGCGCGATGTGTCGCGGCGCAAGCGCTCGGAGGCCCTGCTGCAGGCGCGGGTCCAGCTCGCGCAAGTGGCGCTGCGCGGTGATTTGGACGGCCTGCTGCAATTGGCGCTGGATTCGGCCGAAGCGCTCACGGACAGCCAGATCGGGTTCTTCCACTTTGTGGACGACGATCAGATCCATCTCACCTTGCAGGCCTGGTCCACCAACACCCTCACGCACATGTGCCGGATGGAAGGGCGCGGCCAGCATTATGCGGTGGATGAGGCCGGCGTCTGGGTGGATTGTCTGCGCGCCCGGCGCCCGGTCATCCACAATGATTACGCCGGCCTGGCGCACAAACGCGGTTTGCCGCCGGGGCATGCCCCAGTGGTGCGCGAGCTGGTGGTGCCGATCCTGCGCGACGACCGGGTGGTGGCGATTATGGGCGTGGGCAATAAGCCCACGGACTATACGCCGGCGGATGTGGACGAAGTGCAGGGGCTGCTGCTGGTGGCGGTCGATCTATTATCGGGGCTGCGGGCGGAAGCGGCCGTGCGTGAGCATGAGCGGCAATGGCAGACCGTGCTGCAAACCACGTCCGACGGCTTGTGGGTGGTAGATTTAGCCGGCCGGTTTACGGACGTCAACGCCGCCTATTGCGCCATGTCCGGCTACACCCGCGCGGAGCTGCTGGGTCTCACGCTGGCGGATATCGACGTGGGCGAGACGCCGGCCCAGATCGCCGGCCATTTGCAGCGGCTCCAGGCCCAGGGCACGGCGCTCTATGAATCCCGCCATCGGCGGCGGGACGGCCGGATCTTTGATGTGGAGATAAGCATCAGCTATTCCAGCGCGGCCGGCGGCCAACTGGTGGCTTTCTGCCGGGATATCACCGAGCGCCGGCGGCAGGTGGAGGAGATCCGGCAGCTCAACCAGGCGCTGGAACAGCGGGTGGCCGAGCGGACCGCCGACCTGAGCCAGGCGAACGCGGAGCTGACCCGCGCCCTGCGTGCCAAGGACGAATTCCTGGCCACCATGAGCCACGAGCTGCGCACCCCGCTCAACGGTATTCTGGCCTTTGCCGAGATGCTGGGCGACCAGCTGTACGGCCGGCTCAACGAGCGCCAGCTGCAGTCGGTCCGGAGTATCGACGCCAGCGGCCGGCACCTGCTGGCGCTGATCAGCGACATCCTGGACCTGTCCAAGATCGAAGCCGGCCGGCTGACGCTGCAGCTGGACTCGGTCGCGGCGGATGAGGTGGGCCAGGCCTGCCTGGCCTTAGTCTCCGAGATGGCCGCCCGCAAACAGCTGCGGCTGTCGTTTCGCAGCAATGCGCTGGATGTCCGCCTGGCGGCCGACCCCACGCGCCTCAAGCAGATCATCATGAATCTGCTGAGCAACGCCATCAAGTTCACGCCGGCCGGCGGCCAGGTGCAGCTGCGCGTGGACGCCGACGCGGCCCAGGCCGTCATCCGCTTCAGCGTGCAGGATACCGGCCCCGGCATCGCGGCCGCCGATTGGCCGCGCCTGTTCCAGCCGTTCACCCAGCTCGACTCGGGCCTGGCGCGCCAGCATGAGGGCGCCGGCCTCGGCCTGGCGCTGGTGAGCCGGCTGGCGGAGCTGCACGGCGGGAG
>JAGOBN010000615.1 GCA_017999235.1 Anaerolineales bacterium
ACCTGGAAGAGGTCCGCGTCGCGGGTGCGGAAGGCGTCCTCGCCCGAAAAGCGCAGGATCAGCTCGGGATGGTTGCGGCGCACGTCCTCCAGCAGCGGCTGGGCCTGGGCCACAATCGTCTCCAGGTCGCGGCCGTGGTTGTAGGCGCGGGATTCGGCCGAGGTGCCGATGTAGAAGTTGAGGCCGTCGGCGCCGGCGGCGATGGCGGATTCGACATCGCGCGGGTGGCAGCGCACATGCGCCAGCAGGAAGGTGTAGCCCTTCTGCGTGATGAGCGCATCGCGCACCGCTTTCAGCGCCGCAAAATCCGCCTGTTCCTGCGGGCTGACCACCGGCGCGAACAGCTCCACGAACTTGACGCCGCAGATGATCAGGGCGCGCAGGATTTCTTCTTTGTCGGTGCGGGTGAAGAAGTATTTGTGGTGGTCGTGCAGCAGGGAGGTCTGCTGGCCTTCGCGCAGGGTGGTGTCAATGACTTCCAGCGGACGGGGCGTGTATTGCGAAAAAGGTGACATTGGGCGGCGGGTTCAGAAACTGAGTGATTGGGCGATTGACTTTGACGGGCGACCGCTGCGCCGGGCCATCACTCCGTCTCGCTGGAAGCGGTTTTCACCGGCCGCGTCAGCACGGCTTCGACGGCGTCCGCGGCTTGGGCCAGCTCCGCCTGCGAGACCACCAGCGGCGGCAGGAAGCGCATCACGGTCAGGCCGGCCGGCAGCGCCAGCACGTGGTGCTCGGTCATCAAGGCCTGTAAATAGGGCGTGACCTTCTGCTTGAGCTCGATGCCCACCATCAGGCCCTTGCCGCGCACCTCGCGGATCAGCGGAGACTTGATCTGGCTCAGGCGCTCGAGGAACCAAGTTCCGAGTTCGGCGGCGCGTTCCGGCAGGTGCTCGGATTGAAGGTAGCGGATGGCGGCCAGGGACGCCGCGCAGGCCAGCGGGTTGCCGCCGAAGGTGGAGCCGTGGACCTGGGCCGGCAGTTGGCCCACCCGGTCATTGAACAGCACCGCCCCCATCGGCAGGCCGCCGGCGATGGATTTGGCCAGGCACAGCAGGTCCGGCTGCAGGCCGTAATGCTCAGACGCGAACATGGCCCCGGTGCGCCCAAAGCCGGTCTGAACCTCATCCACAATCAGCAGGGCGCCGTGCTGGCGGCACAGTTTTTGCGCGCCCAGCAGGAACTCGGCGGTGCCGGGGCGCACGCCGCCCTCGCCCTGGATCACCTCCAGCACCACGGCCGCGGTCTGGTCGGTGACGGCGGCCTCCAGCGCGGGCAGGTCGTTGTAGGCCAGGTGGGTAAAGTCCGGCACCAGCGGCTCAAAGGGTTCGCGGTACTTCTTCTCCCAGGTGGCGGAGAGCGCGCCCATCGTGCGGCCGTGAAAGCCGCGCATGAAGGCGATGATCGGGCGCCGGCCGGTCTGCACGCGCGCGAACTTGAAAGCCGCTTCATTGGCCTCCGCGCCGGAGTTGCACAGGAAGGCCCGGGTCAGGCCGGCCGGCGCGATGGCGGTCAGCGTCTCCAGCAGGGCCGCGCGCTTATCGTTGTAGAACATCTCCGGGCAGGCGATCAGCGTGGCGGCCTGGTCGGCGATAGCTTGGGCCACGGCCGGGTTGGCGTGGCCCAGATTGCCGGCGCCCTGGCCGCCCACGCAGTCGATGTATTCGTTCCCGGCGCTGTCCCACAACCGGGCGCCCTGGCCGCGCACAATGGCGATCGGGCGCTTGGAATAAAGGCCGGAAGTGTGGAGGTTTTCGAGGTCTTGGATGGACATTGAGGATTGATGATTGGTGATTGATGATTGGTGATTGGTGATTAAGGGTGGTTGTTCCGCTTTGCGGTGCGAGATGAAGCGATCAGGATGGCGACAATCTCGTTGCCCTCTTTGGATAAGCTGGCCAGTTGTTCTTGGGGCAGCAAGCCGCTCTCAATGATGAGCTCCATCCAGTATAGCGACTCGTCGGCCTCTTCAATGGCGATATCGACCTTGTAGGCGAAATCGCGCTTGGATTTGGCGCGGCAGGCCGCTCGGTAGTTCGCGCCAACCGAAGTGGCTGAACGGAGTAATTGCCGGCTGATCACATCCGCTGTCCGGGTTGCGGGCAAAGCCTCGACGACTCGGATGCACCGGAGCGCAAACTGTTTGGTGCGGTGCTTTAGTTCTTCCGGTGTCATGCGGTCTTTAATCAGCAATCAGCAATCCGCAATCACGAAATAACCGTGCCCGCGCCGGCCAGCGCCTTCGCCACCGGCTGCTCCACCCGCCCATCGGCGAAGACGACCTTCCCCACGCCCAGCGCCAGGGCCTCGCTCGCGCCCAGGACCTTCTTCTTCATGCGGCCCTCGGCGAACTCCAGCGACGCCTCAACCTTGTCTTTAGGGATGTGCGGGATCAAGGTGCTTTCATCCGGGAATTTCCGCAGCAGGCCGGGGACGTTGGTGAGCAGGAGCAGCTGTTCGGCCTGCACGGCGCCGGCCACCATCGCCGCCGCCCGGTCCGCGTCCACGTTGAGGGCGTCGCCCTCCGGTGAGATGGCCAGCGGCGCGATGACGGGCGTGTAGCCGGCCTCCAGCAGGAGCTTGAGCAGGCCGGCGTTGACGGCTTCGATCTTGCCGGTGTAGTCGTCGCGCAGCAGGCGCTGCTTGCCGGTGGCGGGATCGATGATGCGGATGGCGTCTTTGCGCTTGGCCACCAGCAGCCGGCCGTCCACGCCCGAGAGGCTGAAGGCGTTGACGCCCAGCTTCTGCAGGCGCTCGGTGATCAGGGTGCTGATCTTGCCGCTGGTGACCATGGCGAAGATCTCCAGCGTCTGCCGGTCCGTGTAGCGCGAGGTGAAGCCGGACGGGGAGGTGACCATCTGCGGCGGGTGGCCGAGCTGGGCCGAAATGGCGTTGGTCTCGCCCGAGCCGCCGTGGACGACCACCAGCGGCTGGCCGGCCCGCACGTGCGCGGCCACATCCGCCATGACCGCGTCGAAATTTACTCCGTCTGTGCCGCCGATTTTGATGACGATCATGGTGTGATTGGTGATTGGTGATTGCTGATTGCGGATTGCGGATTGCGGATTTGGCTTTCTCTAATCAGCAATCGGCAATCCGCAATTCTCAATCACCACTCCTAAATGGGATGCAGCCCCGGGAACTCCAGGCCGGCCGTCTCGTCCAACCCGCACATGATGTTCATGGCCTGCACGGCGGAGCCGGCCGCGCCCTTCATCAAGTTGTCGATGGCGGCCAG
>JAGOBN010000616.1 GCA_017999235.1 Anaerolineales bacterium
TGTTGATCTCGTGGGCGACGCCGGCCGCCAGCTGGCCGATGGACTCTAATTTCTGGGCCTGGACCAGCTGGCGCTCGAGGTTCAAGCGCTCGGTGATATCGCTGCCCAGGATGAGCACGCCGAACGCTTCCGGCTCGGCCTCAAAGGGGAGCGGGGTCACGGTGAGGCCGAGCATGCGGGTGAGGCCGGCCGCCGGCTGGAATTGGAGCGCGCGGACCCGGGTGGGCTGGGCGGTGCGCCGGCAGGCCGTGATCGCCTCGCGCAAAGCCTCCCATTCCCAGTTCAAGCCCAGGGCCTCCAACGGCTGGCCGAGGGCGGCGGCGGCCGGCCGGCCCAGCACCGTCTCGGCGGCGGCGTTCCACTGCGTCACCTGGTCCCGCGCATCCAAGCCGATCAGGATGGATGCAATGGCGGCCACCAGGCGCTCTTTTTCCACATAGGCGCGCCGCACCTCGGTCTCCGCGCGCTGGCGTTCCTGGAGCTCACGCTGCGCCTGCTGGTAGAGCAGGGCGTTGGCCAGCGCGGCCGCCATCTGCGGCGCCAAGGCTTCTAGAATCCGTTGCTGTGCGAGCGTGTACGCGTCCGGCGTATAGCTGAAGACCTGAATGACGCCGTGGACCTGGCCGCCCATTTTAAGCGGCACAATCAGGGCCGAGGCGGCCACTTCGTCGGAGTCCGAGTCCTGGGCCGGCTGCAGGTGGCCGGTGTCGCTGATGCGGTAGCGGGTGCGGGCCGTCCGGAAATAATCGGGGTAATCGCCGAGCCGCAGCGTCTCGCCGGTGCGGATGGCAATGCTCTGGGTCCCGTGGCCTTCCGGTTCCAGCGGGATCGGCGGAAACGAACCGGGCGCCAGGCGTTGGCCAAACCGGCGGGCATGCACGCAGTGAATCAACTGGGTGCTCGGGTCATAGCGCGAGACGTATAGATCCGGGCAATCCATGAAGCGGGCGATGGTGTCATGGGTGACTTCCGCCACGGCTTCAAGGTCCAAGGTGCTGCCCAGCCGCGTGCCGGCCTCATACAGCAGTTCCAGCTCCTCGGTCCGCTTTTGCAGCGCCTGTTCCGCCTGGCGCCAATCGGTCACATCCCGCAGGATGCCCACCAGGCTGGCCTCGCCTTCCAGGTCCAGCCCCGCCACCGTGAGCAGGCCCACGCGCTCCGCGCCGTCTTTGCGCCGGAACAGCAGCTCCAGGCCCTTGACTTCGCCGTGCTGGCGCAGGGCTTGCCGCACCTGCGCCAGGTCCGTGTCCGGCCGGCTCCAGAGATTGAATTCCGCCACGCTGCGGCCGCGCACCTCGCCGGCGGCAAAGCCGGTGAGCTGGGTGAAGCCGGCATTGACTTCCAGAAACTGCATATCGCGCTGGCGGATGATGGTGATGGCGTCGGGGATGGTCTGGAAAGCCCGGGCGAAGCGCGCTTCGGAGGCGCGCAGGGCGTCTTCCGCGCGCTTGCGCGCCGTCACATCGCGGTCCACGCCGCGATAGCCGCGCAGCTGGCCGGCGGCGTTATAGAAGGGCCGCAGGCTGGTCTCCACCACCACCAAGCGGCCGGTCCGATGGCGGCAGGTGTTTTCCACCGAGGTCAGGGCGGCGGCGCCGCTTTGCCAGGTGTGGATCAGCGCCCGCACCCGGTCAGCCTCGGCCGGGGTGGCCATGAAATCATACGGCGTGCGCCCCACGATCTCGGCCGGCTCATACCCCAGCATGTCGCGCACGCGCGGGCTGGCATAGGTGTACCGTTCGTGGAGGTCAATCTCCCAGATCCAGTCTTCCACCGTTTCTAGTAGGTCGCGGTAGCGGGCGCGGCTGTCTTGGAGTTCCGCCTCCAGCTGCAGGCGTTCGGTCAGATCCCGGAAAACGCCGCAGGTGCTGAGGAAGCGGCCGGCCGCATCGTACTGCGGGGTGGCCGTGATCAACAGACGCCGGCTTTGACCATTCGGGTGCTGGATATCCAGCTCGTACTGGCTGGAACGTCCTTGCCGGCGGAGATCGGTTTGAGCCTGGATCAGCGGCGCGTCAGTGGGGCGCAGGAAGTCCAGCACGCTGCGGCCGATCAGCTGGCCGGCCGGCACGCCAAAGATCACGTGCGCGGCCGGGTTGGCATAGAGGAAGCGCTCGGCCGCGTCCACCAGCCCGATGCCTTCCCCCTGATTTTCCAAGATGGCGCGGTAATAGGCTTCCCGTTCGGCCAGCCGCTGTGTGAGCGCGCGCTGGGCGGCCATGGCCTGCTCGGACATCCGCACCCCGAGCCAGGTGGTGCCGGCCACCATAATGAAGACCACGAGCGTGATCGCATCGACAGGCAGGCCCACGGAAAAGGCGGTGAGCGCTACGAGCCCGGCGTTTAGGCCGGCAAAGACGAAGCCGGCCCAGGCGCGCAGCAGCACGCTCGCCAAGACGACGGTGACCGCGAAGGCGGGCAGGGTGCGGCCGTGGACGATTTCCGCCGGGGAGTCGCTGGTGAGCAGCAGGCCGGTGAGGAACAGGAGAAAGGCCAGGCTGGCGGCCGGGTTGGAGCGATGATTGTTCAGCCAGCCGATGAGCAGCAGGCCGGCCTCAACCATCAGAACGTACTCGGCTGAAAAGGGATCGCCTTCGAGCGCGCTTAAGCCCCACGCCGCCAGCGTCAGACCGACTGTCATCGCCAGGACGATGTTGAGGAGGTTGCGGCGCCGGGCGGTATCGGAGCTGGCCGAGGAAAACTGGAAATAGCGGATCAGGATTGCGCGCAGGGTCATCAGACGGCTCAGGCTGGTCAGCGTCATGCCGCCCCAGCCAGGGGCCGCGGGACACTCACCGAGCTTTCGCCAGAATAATGGCCGGCCCGGGTCTTGTCTATAAAACCAGGGTGAAGTTGCCGGCCGGGGGGCCGGGCGCGCTTAGATAAAGGTGCGCCACTGGGCCGGCAAATGGCCGGCGTCATTGTAGGTCACCAGCCGGAGGCGGCCGTCGCGCTCGATCACCACCTGAGTTAGGCCGGCGTTATAGGTGTCGAAGTGGAGCCAGGTGTCGGCGCCCAACTCGAACGCGCGGCTGAGGAAATAGCGGATCACGTTGCCGTGGCAGACGATGAGGCTGTGCCGGTCCTGGCCGCGCGCCGGCTTGAAGAAGCGCTGGTAAGCGCGCTCCGCCTGGGCGCGGCCGGCCTCAATCTGCGCGGGCGTGAAGCGCGCAAACCAATGCGCGAAGTGCGCCGGCACGCTGACGGCCGGGATTTCCCATAAGTCCGGGGTCGGGCG
>JAGOBN010000617.1 GCA_017999235.1 Anaerolineales bacterium
GTATTGCTCGTCCTCGTCGGGCGCGGTGCGCCGATCCAGGAACAAGAACTCGGTCCGGAAGAGGCCCACGCCTTCCGCGCCGGCCGCCACCGCCGCGCGCGCATCGGCGGCGGAGCCGATATTGGCCGCCACTTCGATCCGCCGGCCGTCCCGCGTCACGGCCGGTTGGGCGCTGGCCGCGCGCGCGGCCGCGGCCGCGGCCTGGGCGGCGGTCTGCCGCCGGCGGTATTCAGCCACCAGGGTGGCGGAGGGCGCCGGCCAGAGCAGGCCGCTGTCGCCGTCCAAGATCAGGTCCGTGCCTTCGGGCAGGCTGAGGATTTCCTCGCCCAGCCCGACCACCGCCGGCAGGCCCAGGCTGCGCGCCAGGATCGCGGAATGGGAGGTGGGGCCGCCCAAGGCCGTGGCCAGGCCGCGCACCAACTGCGGGTCGAGGGCGGCGGTATCGGCCGGCGAGAGGTCGGCGGCCACCAGAATCCCCGCGCCGGTGAGGGCCGGCACGGGCGCCACATCCAGCAGCACCGCGGCCACCTGCCGGCCCAGGTCTTCCAAATCCACAGCGCGCGCGCGCTGGTATTCATCTTCCAGGGAGCGGAATTGATCGGCCGCGGCATGCGCGGCCCGCTGCCAGGCGGCGGCCGGATTGAGGTATTCGTCAAAAATGGCCTGACGCGCCGGCGCGCGCAAGGACTCATCCTCTAAAAACAGCAGGTGCGCTTCGAAAATCTCGGCCGCGGCGATGTTGCCGCGCCGGCGGAGCGAATTCAGGATCACCTCAATCTTCAGGCGCGTCTGCGCCAAAGCCTCCAGCAGCGCCTCCCAGGCGCGCTCGGGGTCCGTCACCCGCGCTTCGGAAATGGCGAGGGCGGCGGTTTGGAGGCGCCGGACTGGGCCGAGGGCGATGCCGGGCGAGGCCGCCAGGCCCGCCCAGGACAGGCCGGCGGCAGGGCGCGGCGCCGCCAGCGCGGCGGGCGCCGGCGGGGGCGCTTCCACCTCATCCCCAAAGTTTTCGGCCGCCAGCTGCCGCAAGGCGGCCAGCGCGGCGCCGGCTTCCGGGCCGGCCGCCGTGATCTCCAAGAGATGGCCCTGGCGGGCGCCCAGAGTGGCCACGCCATTCAAGCTCTTGGCGCTGGCCGGCCCGCGTCCGGTGGATTGGTTACGCACGCGGACCTCCGCCTGAAAGCGGCCGGCGGTTTGCACAAAGCGCGCGGCCGGCCGGGCATGCAAGCCCAGGCGGTTGGGGACGGTGAGCAGCGTGGTTTCGGCGGCGGCGAGCGCGGGCGCGGCGGCGGCCGCCAGGGCCGGCGGCGGCGCCGGGGCCAGATGCACGAGCTTGGGCAGCAGGGCGGCCCGCGCTTCCTCGGCCACTTGCGCCAAAGAACTGCCCAGCCGGGCCTGGGTGGCCGCGGCGACGGCGCCTTCCACCAGCGGCGCTTCGCACAACAAGATGTGCGCCTGCCAGTCCGCCGGCAGTTCATCGCGCGCGAACTCGGTGCTCATAATGGCGCTGCCCAGATCCATGAGCACCAGCACGCCATCGGGTGAATACACCCGGCGGATCGCGGCCTCGATGAGGGCGGCGTCGGTGCCCAGGGGGCGCTCGGGCAGGTCTAGCCCGCCGACCGCCGCGATGGGGGTATCCGGGGCCATGCCGCGCGCCAACTCGGCCACGCCCTCCGCCAACTGCGCGCTGTGCGAGACAATGACGAGACCGACCATACGGGGTTCAGCCGGCGGCCAGGGCCGCCACTAATTCGCGGCAGAAGGCGGGGATATCGGCCACCACGCGCCCCCACACTAATTGGCCGTCGCGGAACGCCGGCTCGTCCACCCACACCGCGCCGGCGTTTACCAGGTCATCCTTGATGCCCAGCGAACCGGTGGCGCGTCCGCCGGGCGGGATGATGCCGGCCGAAATAGCCACCAGGCCGGCGTGGCAGATCAGGCCCACAATCTTGCCCTGCGCGTAGACGCCGCGCACCAGGTTCTTAACCGAGTCGTAGCGGCGCAGTTTGTCCGGCGCCCAGCCGCCCGGCACCACCAGCGCGTCGCAGTCGGCGGGCCGGACAGAGGCCGCGGCCACCTCGCTG
Source organism: Anaerolineales bacterium (assembly GCA_017999235.1). The sequence continues at coordinate 2,088 of JAGOBN010000617.1, forward strand.
GTGGCGCTCAGCCCGGTCTTGCCGCGCACGGTTTTCCCGGCCTCCAGGCCCACCAGCGTGACGCGCGCGCCCTCTTCTTGCAGGCGCATGACCGTGACCCAGAACTCCAGGTCCTCAAACCCTTCTTCCAGCAGAACAGCCACCCGCTTATCTTTTAGTCGCATGGCGAGGCTCCCGGGGCTGGCCGGCAGCGGGGGCAATCCGCTACCTCAGCCGTTGCCGTCAACAGGGCATGGGTGAGCTGATCGGCCGGCCCCGGCACAAAGCCGACCGCGCCGCACGCACACGCATACCATCCCAATGAGACCGCGGCAAAGGGGAGGCGCGGTTGAGTCAGATCAATCAGCTCCACCGCCATCCCCCAGCGCGCATTCGTAATCAAGCGCCGGCAGCCGCCGGCGGCCAACCGCGCCGCGTAGGCGCTAAAGTGCCGGCAATGCCGCATCAACAGCACGCCCGCCGTCACCCCCGGAAAAAACGGCCAGGTCCGCGCATCGGCGCACACGACGAGCAGATTGGCCGGCCGCGCCGGCTGACCGGCCAGCAGCTCCCAGCGGCGTTCCAGGGCGATCACCTGCCGGACGCGCGGCGCGGCCAGGCGCGCAAAGCGCAGATCGCCGGCGCCGAGATCCAGAACCACATCCTCCGGGCGCAGCCAATCCAGCGCCGCCTGGTAGTCGGCGGCCGGGTAAGGCGCAAAGGCCGCCTCCCAGGCCGCCGCCGCCGTCAGGCCGGATACGTGATGAGCGTCCAGGTCAACCACACGCCATAGGCCACCGCCACAGCGCCCACGCCCCACAACCCCTGGGTGACGCGCTTTTCCGCCGCGTCGCTCAGGCCCAGATCGAAGAGCACGGCCCGCACCCCCAGCAAAGCGTGCGCAGTGACGCACACCAGGAATAAGATTTCCAGCGGCCAGATGATGGGATGGCGGATATACGCCAGCACATCCGCGAAATTCCGCAGGCCGCCCGCCACCACAAAGTGGTGGGCCACCATGTGCAGGCCGGCCAGGAGGATCAGGCCCGTCCCGGTGACGGCCTGCCAGATCCAGCCCAGGCTCCCCGCGCCGGTCTGCGGGCGCGCGCTCGTCGCGTTCAGCGGGTTATTCATCGCGCCCTCACTTGGTGAAGATCAGCCAG
>JAGOBN010000047.1 GCA_017999235.1 Anaerolineales bacterium
GAACATCACCGTCTACACCGACACGACCGTGCTGGGTTGGTTCCAGGATCATTGGCTGCCGGCCGTCAGCGGTGACCGCCTCTACAAGGCCCGCGCCCGCGCCGTGGTGGCCGCCGCCGGCGCGTATGAGACCCCGCTGGTCTTCGACAACAACGACCTGCCGGGCGTGATGCTGGGCAGCGCCGCGCAGCGCCTGCTGCACTTGTACGGCGTCCGGCCGGGCCGGCGCGCGGTGGTCGCCACGGCCAACGACGATGGCTGGCAGGTGGCCGCCGATCTGCGCGCCGCCGGCATTGACGTGGCCGCCATCGTGGATGAGCGCGCGCGGGAGGCGTGTCAGCACCCGCAGCGCGACGCGCTGGCGGGGGCCGCCCCGGTGTATTGGACGCACACGCTGCAGGCCGCGCAGGGCGGCGGCGCGCTGCGGGGCGTCACCGTGCTCCCCGTCAACGGCGGCGCGGCCCACACCATCGCGTGCGATCTATTGACCGTCAGCCAGGGCTGGACGCCCGTGCTGGATCTGGTGCATCAATCGGGCGGCACCGCCGCCTACGACGAGGCGCGGGCCGAGATGCGGCCGGCGCGTCTCGCGCCGGGGCTGTTTGTGGCCGGCCGCGCGGCCGGCGCGCACGCGCTGCCCACGCAGCTGGCCGAAGGGCGGCTGGCCGGCCAGGACGCGGCGGCTTGGGCCGGGCTGGGAACCGCGCCCACCGCCGCCGACCGGGCGGCGGTGGAGGCCCGCAAGGCGGCCGAGCCGGCGCGCAGTTCCGCGCGCGTCCAGGCGCCGGGCCACGGCCCGGCGGGGGCCAAGCAGATCGTGTGCTATTGCGAGGATGTGACCGACAAAGACATCCAGCTGGCGATCGCCGAAGGCTATGACAGCCTGGAACTGCTCAAGCGCTACTCAACCGTAACGATGGGGCCGTGCCAGGGCAAGATGTGCGCGGCCAACGCCGGCCACCTGTGCGCGCGCGCCAATCGGCAGGCCGTCCAAGAGGTCGGCACCACCACCTCGCGCCAGCCGTACGTCCCGGTCTCCCTGGGCGCGCTGGCCGGCCAGCATCTGGAGCCGGCGCAGGTGACGCCCGTCCACGCCTGGCACGCGGCCCACGGCGCCCAGTTTACGTTGGCCGGCGTTTGGATCCGGCCTCTGCACTACGGCGACCCGGTGGCCGAGGTCAAGGCCGTGCGCGAGGGCGTGGGCCTCATCGACGCCAGCACGCTCGGCAAACTCCGCTTTACCGGGCCGGGCGTGGGCGCGCTGCTCGACAAGCTGTACCTCAACACCATGAGCCCGCTGGGCATCGGCAAGGTGCGCTACGGCGTGATGTGCAACGACGAGGCCGTGGTGCTGGATGACGGCGTCACCGCCCGCCTGGGGCCAGATGAGTGGTACACCACCACCACCACCTCCGGGGCTGGCGCGCTGTTTGAGAACATCCAATGGTGGCTGCAATCCGGCTGGGGCGCCGGCGTGCACCTGACCGACCTGACCGAGGCGTACTCGGCCTTCAACCTGGCCGGCCCGCAGTCGCGGGCGGTGCTGCAAACACTGACCACGCTCGACCTCACCAACGCGGCCTTCCCTTATATGGGCGTGCGCGAGGCCGAGGTGGCCGGCGTGCCCTGCCGCTTGCTGCGGATCGGCTTCACGGGCGAGCTCTCCTACGAGATTCACGTCCCCTCGGCCTATGCGCTGGCGGTTTGGGAGGCGCTCATGGCGGCCGGACAGAGCTTCGGGATCCGGCCCTTTGGCGTGGAGGCCCAGCGCGTGCTGCGGCTGGAGAAAGGCCACCTCATCATCAGCCAGGACACGGACGCGCTCACCGATCCGTACGCGGCGGATCTCGGCTGGACCGTCAAGCTGGACAAACCCGATTTTCTGGGCAAGCGCTCGCTGGTCCGCATCGCGCGCGAAAGCCCGCGCCAGAAGCTGGTCGGTTTCAAGCTGGAGCGGCCGGGCGTGGTCCTGGACGAGGGTCTGCAGATTGTGCGGACGCGCCCGGACGGACAACAGGAGAGCATCGGCTACGTCACCTCCTGCCGCCACAGCCCGACGCTGAATGAAACCATCGGCCTGTGCTGGCTGCCGGCCGAGGTGGCCGGCCAACCGGGAGCCGCTTTCTCGGTGCGCCTGCTCAACGGCGCCGGCTATGAGCGCGGGCGCGTCCACCCCGGCCCGTTCTATGATCCCGCCGGCGCCCGCCTGCGTATGTAAGGACTCACGCGCCATGACGATCTCGATCCCTCAGCGACTCTCTCCCGTACACGGCGCGACAGCGGCCCTCGGCGCGCGCTATTCCCTGCTCAGCGGCTGGCAAGTGCCGGAGACCTACTCCACGGTCGAGGCCGAGCTGGCAGCGGCGCGCGCCGGCGTGGGGCTGGCCGATATCTCCAGCCAGGGCAAACTGTATGTGGAGGGCGCGGCGGCCGCCCAGGCGCTCCAGGCCGCCTTTGGGCCGGCCCCCGAAGCGCCGGGCGCCGGCACGCCGCTGCCGGGCGGTTACGCCTACCGGCTGCGGCCCGATCACTTCTTTCTGCTGACCGCCATCGGGGCCGAGGCCCAGACGCAGGCCGCCGTGCAGGCGGCGGTTGCGGCCGGCGGCTGGTTTGTCACCGTCACCGATGTCAGCCACGGCCTGGCCGGCCTATGCCTCGCGGGGCCGCGCGCCCGGGCCTTGCTCGGCCAGCTCTGCGGCCTGGATTTTAGCGAGGCCGCCTTCCCCAACCGCACCGTCAAGGCCACCAGCCTGGCCAAGACCAAACAGCTGATCCTCCGGCAAGACCGCGGCGGCGCGCCGGCGTTCAGCCTGTTCGGGGCGCAATCCTTCGCCGCCTATGTGTGGAGCGCCATCCAAACGGCCGGCCACGCCCACGGCCTGACGCCGCTGGGCCTGACCGCCCTCACCGCCTTGGAGGGTTGACATGAGCATCGAAGTTCCAGCGCGCGTCAAGTATCTGGTTGTGGGAGCCGGCGTCCACGGGCTGAGCACCGCCTATCACCTGGCGCTGGAGCTCAAAGCCCGCGGCCGCGGCACCGGCCAGGACGTGGTGGTGGTGGATAAGACCACCATCGCCTCCGGCGCCAGCGGCATCGCCTGCGGCGTGGTCCGCAATTTCTACTTCCAGCCGGCCATGGGCGAGGTGGTGCGGGTGAGCGTGGAGGTGTGGGAGTCCGACCCGGAGGCGTTCTGCTATAACTCCGTGGGCTACATGGCCCTGGTCGGCGACGTGCAGGCCAGCGACCTGGACGCCATCTACGATCGTCAGCAGAAGGGCGGCTACCGCTCTTCTTTGATCTGCGGCGAGCAGGCCGTCCGCGACTATATGCGCCGGCTGTTTCCGGATTGGAAGGCGCGCGGCCTGACGCGCCTGCTGCACGAACACCAGGGCGGCTTCGCCTGGAACGCGCCGGCCATGTTCGGGCTGGCGCGCAAGGCCGAGGCCGAGGGCGTGCGCATCCTGAGCGGCGTGGAGGTCACCGGCTTTGAGCTGGCCGGCGATGGCAGCGTCCGGCGCGCGCTCACCAACCGCGGCGCGATCGAGGTCGAGCAAGTGGCCATCGGCGGCGGGCCGTGGAACAAACAGCTCTGGAGCCTGTTGGGTCTGCCGCTCAAGATCGACGTCCAGGGCCGCGACGGCCGGCTCCACAAAGACCGCGATATGTGGACGTTCTGGCGGCTGGCGGAGGGCGAGGCGCGCGTCAACCCGGAGGAGTACGTCACCACGGAGGGCCGCTGGCCGCCCGTCATCCACGTCGACTCGACCGAGCCCTTGATCTCGGACAAGACCGGCCAGGTGATCACCAAGGACTTGTGGGGTATTTATTGGAAGCGCGATAAGCACGGCATCCAGGGCGGCGGCGTACCGGAGAACCTTGGCCCGGAGGCCCAGGTGGACCCCTACGGCCCGTCCAGCCCGTTCTACACGGTCAAGGACGACTTTGTGGACTACTGGACCGCCGGCCTGGCGCACTGTCTGGAGCGCTTCGAGGGCGTCAGCTCCGTCTACAAGCACGCGCCCTCCGGCGGCATCGGCGCCTTCACCGCCGATTCGTTCCCGGTCTTTGACTACGTCCGCCCCAACGTCTACTTCATCGCTGACAGCAACCACGGCTACAAGATGATCGGCGTCGGCAAGGAAGTGGCCAAGGTCATGCAGGGCGATTTCAGCCCGGTGCTGCACCCCTTCCGCTTCAGCCGCTTCGCCGAAGGCGACCTGCACCCGGTCTCCCACAGCCCGTATCCGTGGAGTTAAGCGCCGGCTTCCACGCCAAAAGGCGGCGCCAACAGATCACCGGTTGAGAGCGGATGGCCGCCATCCGTTTCCGATCCGGGTATCCGTTTCAAATCCGCTGTCAACCCTTTCTCAAGGAGCTGGTATGTCTGACACCGTTGGCCAATTTGACGCGATCCCGGTCATTGACCTCGCCCCGCTGTTTGACGGCGGACCGGCCGGCCTGCGCCAGGTGGCGGCGGCGATTGAGCACGCCTACTCACAGGTGGGGTTTAGCTACATCGTCAACCACGGCGTGCCGGAGGCGCTGACCGCCGGCGTCTTCCAAGCCTCGGCCGAGTTCCACGCCCTGCCGCGCGCCGAGAAACTCCAGCTTGAGGTCAATGAATTCCACCGCGGCTTTATCCCCATCAACACTTCCACCGACGCCACCTCCACCATCAAGAAGGCCGCCAAGCCCAACCAGAGCGAGTCCTTCATGATGATGCACGAACTGCCGGACGATGATCCGGATGTGCTGGCCAAAGCGCCGCTGGCCGGCCCGAACCAGTGGCCGGCCAGCCTGCCCAACTTCCGGCCGGCCGTGCGCGCCTATAACGCGGCGCTGATCGACCTCGGCCGGCGCCTGGTGCCGGCCGTGGCCGTGGCGTTGGGGGCCGAGCCCGCCGCCCTGGACGCCGACTTCGTGCGCCCGACCACGTTTCTGCGCCTGCTGTATTACCCGCCCCAGCCGCCGGCCAGCCCCGAGGATCTGTTTGGGTCCAACCCGCACACCGACTACGGCTTCCTGACCCTGCTGGCTCAGGATGATGTGGGCGGCCTGCAGGTGCGCAACCGCGCCGGCGACTGGGTGGACGCGCCCTACCGGCCCGGCGCGCTGGTGATGAACTCCGGCGACATCCTGCACCGCTGGAGCAACGGCCACTTCATCTCCACGCCCCACCGCGTCATCAACCGCTCCGGGCGCGCCCGCTACTCCTGCCCGTTCTTCTTTGACCCGGATATGCGCGCCCAGATCGCGCCGCTCCCCAGCCGCGTCACCGCCGCGGCCCCGGCGCGCTTCGAGCCGCTGGTCTACGGCGACTTCCTGATGGGCCAACTGCGCGCCAATCACGATCAGCACGCCGAGCGCGCCCAGCCCAAAATGTAACCCGGCCGGCGCCGCCCCAGGAGATGCCGATGGCCAGCCCGCAGCTTGCCGATCTGATCCAACAACTGCGCCGCGAACGCGCGCCGGTGATCCAGCTTTTGGAGCAGGTGGCGGCCGGCCAGCTGCCGTTCCAAACCTTTGTGGATCTGGCCCGCCAGCAGCCCATCCCGGCGGTCCCCGCGGAGTGTGTCGCGGCCGTGGACGAAGCCGGCGTGCGCGGCGAGTGGCTGGCCGCGCCCGGGCTACCGGGCGACGCGCCCGCCGTCATCCTGTATATCCACGGCGGCGGCTGGTTTCGCGGTTCCCCGGCCGTCTACCGCGAATTCCTGCTCCGCCTCTCGGCCGCCGCGGGCGCGCGCGTGTTCGCGGTCCAGTATCGGCTGGCGCCGGAAGCGCCCTTCCCGGCCGGCCTGGAAGACTGCGTGCGCGCCTATGACTGGCTGCTGGCCCAGGGCGTGGACCCGCGCCGGCTGGCCATCGTGGGCGATTCGGCCGGCGGCAATCTGACCATGGCAACGGCCCTCCAGCTGCGCGATCTTCAATTGCCTCAGCCGGCCGCCCTGGCCTGTCTGTCGCTGGTAGCGGATCTGGCCGTCACCGGTGACTCGCACGTCACCCGCCAGGCGGAGGACCCGACCCTGGGCGGCAGCCCGATCATGGCGCTGGTGGTTAAACACTACCTAAACGGGACCGACCCCCGGCATCCGCTGGCCTCGCCGCTGTACGCGGACCTGTGCGGCCTGCCGCCCCTCTTGATCCAAGTGGGCACGGCCGAAATCCTGTTGGATGATTCCCGGCGCCTGGCCGAGCGCGCCCAGGCCGCCGGCGTGGACGTGACGCTCGAGGTCTGGGACGCCATGCCGCACGTCTTTCAGTTCTACGCGGCGGACCTGCCGGAAGGCCAGCAGGCCATCGACCGGATCGGGGCGTTTGTGCGGCGGCAGCTCGGCCGGCCGGCGGCCTAAGCCCCCCACCCAGCCAATCAAGGCCCAGTCATGACCAAAATCACCCTCCTCGGCGCAGGCAGCGCCGTCTTCTCGCTCAACGTGATCCGCGATCTGTGTCTGACCCCGAACTTGCGCGGCAGCACCCTGCACTTCATGGATATCAACCCGGAACGCCTGGACGCCGTTCATGCCTTGTGCGCGCGCTACGCGGCCGAGGTCGGCTTGGAGTTCACGCTGCTCAAGACCACGGACCGGCGCGCCGCGCTGGCCGGCGCCGATATCGTGCTCAACACCGCCCTGACCGCCGGCTATGACCGGCTGTTCGCCGGCTGGGACAGCGCGCGCCGGCTGGGGTACCGCTTTGGCGGCAGCCTGCACGTCATGCACGACGAAGCCTTCTGGATCAACTTCTACCAGCTGCGCTTCTTCGAGGCGGTCATTCAGGACGTGCTCGAACTCTGCCCGCGGGCCTGGTACTTCCAGATCGGCAACCCCGTGCTGGCCGGCGTCACCTTAATGACCCGCCGCTATCCCCAGGCCAAGATCGTGGGACTGTGCCACGGCTTCTACGGCGTCTACCACCTGGCCGACGCCCTCGGCCTCAGCCACGCGGGTTTCACTTATGAGATTCCCGGCGTCAACCACTTCGTCTGGCTGAACCAGTGCTACCACAACGGCCAAGATGTCTTTCCCATGCTGGACCGCTGGATTGAGACGGAGGCCCCCAACTACTGGAAGACCTGCGGCCCCGGCGATCCGGTCGGTCCCAAGATGATCGATCTCTACCAGCGCTACGGCGTCTTCCCCATCGGGGATACCGCCAGTTGGGGCGGCGGCTCGTGGGGCTGGCCGTATCACACCGATGCCGCGACCGAGGCACGCTGGCAGGAGAACCCGCCCGTGCAGTGGGACGCGCACTTCGCCAAGAGCGCGGCCAAGGTGCAGGGCATCCAAGCCCTCATGACCAACCCGGCGGCGCGGGCCACCGAGCTCTTCCCGCCTAAACACTCCCACGAGATCATTGTGCCCATGATCGAGGCCCTGGTCTGCGACCAGCCCCGGGTGCTCATCGGCAACGTCGCCAATACCGGCGGCTACGTCCCCGGCGTGCCGCTGGATTTCGCCGTGGAAGTGCCGAACCTGGTGAGCGCGCGCGGCCTCCAGCCCATCCAGACGACGCCCCTGCCGCCGGCCATCCTGGCGCATGCCCTGCATGATTACATCGCGCCGGTGAATTTGGAGCTGGCCGCGTATGCCCAGCGCAGCCGCCGCCTGCTGCATGAGCTGATTATGATGGACCCCTGGACGCGCTCGGAACGCCAGGCGCGCGAGCTGCTGGACGCCATCCTGGCCCTGCCCTATCACCAGGAACTGCGCGAGCATTATCAGTAAGCGCCGGGCCGAATACATGGGCCGCGAATGGCACGAATGGCACGAAACCTTGAACCGGCCAGCATGTGCTGTTTAGTTTCTTATTCTTTCGTGACACCCGTGGCCAGCGCTTGGATCGCCTTCGTGCTCCTTCGTGAGCTTCGTGGCTAAGGCTTGAATCTCTTCGTGTCTTTCGTGATCTTCGTGGCCAGAGCTTGGGAGGTGGATATGCCGGGTCGGTTACAAGACAAAGCCGCCATCATCACCGGCGCGGCCTCCGGCATCGGCCTGGGGACGGCCGAGGTCTTTGCCGAGGAAGGTGCGCGGCTGGTGCTGGTGGACCGCAACGCCGAGGGTCTGGAAGCGGCGGCCGCCCAGCTGCAGGCCAAGGACGCCCAGGCCGTAACCGTGGCCGGCGATCTCGCCCAGGCCGCCACGATCGAACGCGTGGTGCAAACTGCGCTGGCGGCGTATGGCCAGATTGACGTGGTCTTCAACAACGCCGGCATCATGCCCTACGGCGACCTGCAGACCTTCACCGAGGCGCTGTGGGATGAAGTCCAGGCCGTCAACGTCAAGGCCATGTTCCTGATGTGCAAGGCCGTCATCCCGCACATGCTGGCGCGCGGGCGCGGCTCGATCATCAACACCTCGTCGGTCATGGCCACGCTGACCGAGCCCGGCTATGAGGCCTACACCACCTCCAAGGCCGGCGTGCAGGGCCTCACCCGCGCCCTGGCCGTCTCCTACGCCGAGCGCGGCGTGCGCGTCAACTGCATCTGCCCTGGCTGGGTGGATACGCCCATGAACCGCAAAGTGGCGGAGGAGGCCGGCGGGCTGGACAAGCTCTACCCGATCATCAAGCAGCAGCAACCGCAGGGGCGCATGGCCTCCACCCGCGAGGTGGCCTATGCCGTGCTCTTCCTGGCCTCGGACGAGGCCAGCGCCGTCACCGGCAGCGCCCTGTATGTGGACGGCGCCTCGTCCGCGGCCATTTAACCCATGCCCTACCGCAGCGCCGCCTGGTTCGAGCATCCCGGTGAGCTGGGCGTGCAGAACCGGGCCGTCCTGCGCGTGCTGGGCCTGACGCCCGAGCAGTTCCGCGGCCGGCCTGTCATCGGCATCGCCAATTCCTGGAGCGAGCTCAACAACTGCCACCTCACCCTGCGCCCGCTGGCGGCGGCCGTCAAACGCGGCATCCTGGCCGCCGGCGGGGTGCCGCTGGAGTTCGAGACCCTCTCGCTAGGCGAGGAATTGATGAAGCCCAGCGCCATGCTCTACCGCAACCTGGTGGCGATGGAAGTGGAGGAGGCCCTGCGCGCCTACCCGCTGGACGGCGTGGTGCTACTGGGCGGCTGCGACAAGTCCATCCCCGCCCAGTTGATGGCGGCCGCCAGCGCGGACCTGCCGGCCATCCAAGTGTGCGCCGGCCCCAAAACCTCCGGCTGCTGGCAAGGCCGGGAGATCGGCTCCGGCACCGATCTGTGGCATTTTTGGGACGAGTACCGGGCCGGCCGTCTGACCGCCGCGGAGTGGGAAGACCTGGAAGCCGCCTTCGCCGGCAGCGCCGGCACGTGCAACACCCTGGGCTCGGCTTCCACCATGGCCATCGTGACGGAAGCCCTGGGCCTGATGCTGCCCGGCGGCGCGAGCATCCCCGCCCAGGATCCGCGCCGGGACGCGCACGCCGAGGCCAGCGGCCGGCGGGCCGTGGCCCTGGTCCAGGAAGACTTGCGCCCCTCCCGCCTGCTCACCCGCGCCGCCTTTGAGAATGCCCTGCGGGTTTATCTGGCCTGCGGCGGCTCCACCAACACCCTCCTGCACTTGCTGGCCATCGCCGGCCGGCGCCTGGTGCCGCTGGCGCTGGAAGACTTTGACCGCCTCTCCCGGACCACGCCCCGGCTGGTCAACCTGCGGCCGGCCGGCGCGCATCTGATGGCGGCCTTCGACGCGGCCGGCGGCGTGCCAGCCCTGCTGACGGAATTGAAAGACCTGCTCGACCTGGAAGCGCCCACCGTCACCGGCCGGCCCTTGAGCGCCAGCCTGGGACCGGTGCTCAACGCCGACGTCATCCGGCCGCTGACCGCGCCCCTGCAAGCCGCCGGGAGCTTGGCGGTCCTGCGCGGCAATTTGGCCCCGCGCGGCGCCGTCCTGCGGATCAGCACCGCCGCGCCGGAGCTGCTGCAACATCGCGGGCCGGCCCTGGTCTTTGACTCGTATGCCGACATGCTGGCGCGCCTGGACGCCCCGGATCTCCCGGTCACCGCCGAGACCGTGCTAGTGCTGCGGAACGCCGGCGCCGTGGGCGTGCCGGGGATGCCGGAATGGGGCGCGCTGCCCATACCCCAGAAACTGCTGGTCCAAGGCGTGAAGGATATGGTGCGCCTGAGCGACGCGCGCATGAGCGGCACCAGCTACGGCACGGTGGTCTTGCACGTGGCGCCGGAGGCCGCCGTGGGCGGGCCGCTGGCCTTGGTGCGCGACGGCGACCTGATCGAACTGGACGCGCCGGCCCGCACGCTGACCCTGCATGTTCCGGCCGCTGAATTGGAGCGCCGGCGCGCGGCCTGGCGGCCGCCCAGTGCGCTCCACCGGCGCGGCTATCCGCGCCTGTATCAAGACCATGTCCTGCAGCCGGATGAGGGCTGTGATTTTGATTTTCTGCGCCCGCGCACGCCGGAAGACCTGGCGTTTGTGCCGCCCACCCTCGGCCGGTCCTGACGGCCGGCCCACCCGCTTAAGCGAGGCCCCATGACTCAGACAAATGCGGAACTGGTCGAGCGCGCCCGGCGCGTGATGCCCGGCGGCGTCAACTCCGTCAACCGCGTCCTGCCCTGGCCGCTGGCCTTCGTGGAAGCCCAGGGGGCGTATCTCACCGACGCCGACGGCCGGCGCTACCTGGATTACCACGCCGCCTTCGGTCCGTACATCCTGGGCCACAACCACCCGCGCGTGAACGCCGCCGTGCGCGCCGCCCTGGAGCGCGTGGACCTGATCGGCGCCGGCGTGACCGATTTGGAAGTGCGGCTGGCCGAGAAGCTGGTCCAGCACATCCCGTGCGCCGAGCGCGTTATGCTGGCCAACAGCGGCTCGGAGGCCACTTACTACGCCCTGCGCCTGGCGCGGGCCGCCACCGGCCGGCGCAAGATCATCAAGTTCCAGGGCACTTACCACGGCTGGCACGACGCCGTGCTGATGAACATCATCAGCCCGCCCGAGAAGATCGGCCAGAAGGACCTGGGCTCACAGGGCATGCTGCCGGAAGTGGTGGAGCACACCCTGATCCTGCCCTTCAACGACGTGGAAGCCGTGCATGAGCTAATGCTGGCGCGCGGCGACGAGATCGCGGCCATCCTGGTGGAGATCATCCCGCACAACATCGGCGTCGTCATGCCGCGCCCGGAATTCCTGCGGGCCCTGCGCGCGCTGGCCGACCGGCACGGCGCGGTCCTGATCTACGACGAGGTCATCACCGGCTTCCGGCACGGGCTGGGCGGCTATCAGGGGATCTGCGGCGTCCTGCCGGATCTGGCCGTCTTCGCCAAGGCCATGGCCAACGGCTTCCCCATCTCGGCCCTGGCCGGCCAAGCCGCGCTGATGGAGCGCTTCGCGCCGGGCGGCGGGGTCCTGCTCTCCGGCACCTATAACGGCCATGCCCTGGGCGTGGCCGCGGCCCTGGCCACCATCGCGGAATTAGAGGACGGGCGCGTGCATCAACACTGCTTCGCCCTGGCGGAACGCCTGCGGGCCGGCCTGCAGGCCTTGGGCGATGAGCTGGGCTTGATGATGAAGGTCGTCAGCTTCGGGTCGGTGGTGGTGCCGTACTTTTTGGACGGCGCCATCACCACCTACACCGACCTGTTCCGCAACGACAACGCCCGTGATGTGGCCTTCCGCAAGGCGATGTGCGAGCGCGGCGTCTTCATGATCCCCACCGCGCTCAAGCGCAACCATATCAGCGCCGCGCACACCGCAGCCGATATTGACCGCACGCTGGAAGAAGCCCGCGCCGTTCTCAAAACTTTCTAAACCCCGGAGCCGGCCATGCACCTCGAACAGCGGCAACGCGCGCAGGACTGGTTGAAACAGCACGGCTTTGAACACGCCCTCTTCAGCGCGCCGGCCACGGTCACCTGGCTGACCGGCCTGGCCCCGGCCGTGCAAGTGGGGCCGAGCCCGTTTGCGGGCGGCCCGCCCCTGGTCTGGTACGCCGGCGGCACGTTCACGCTGGTGGTGCCGGACAGCCTGGCC
>JAGOBN010000618.1 GCA_017999235.1 Anaerolineales bacterium
GGGCACCGGCGGCCGCGACCTCAAAGCCGAGGTCGGCGCGATCACGGCCCTGCAGGGGCTGGATCTGCTGGCGCGGGATCCCGGCACGCGCGTCATTGTCCTGGTCTCCAAGCCGCCGGCGCCCGAAGTGGCCGCGCGGCTGTTGGATGTGGCGCAGACCCTGGGTAAGCCGGTGGTGGTGGATTTTATCGGCTACCCGGCGCCGGCGCGGACCCTGGGCAACGTGCATTTCGCCGCGAGCCTGAGCGAAGCGGCCGAGCTGGCGGTTAAACTGCTTGAACCAATCCCCCAATCACCCAATCTTCAATCACCAATCCCCCAATCCTATCTGCGCGGCCTCTTCTCCGGCGGCACCCTGGCCTATGAAGCGGTGCTGGTCCTGCAAACCACGCTGCATCCCTTGTTCTCCAACAACCCCATCACCAAAACTCAGACCCTGCCTGATGCGCTGAAGAGCCAGGCCCACACCATCCTGGATCTGGGCGGGGATGAGTTCACCGTGGGCCGCCTGCACCCGATGATGGACAACGATCTGCGGATCCGCCGGCTGAAACAGGAGGCCGCCGACCCCGAGGTGGGGCTGCTGCTGCTGGATGTGGTGCTGGGCGAGGGCGCGCACCCGGATCCGGCCGGTGAACTCGGGCCGGCCATCGCGGCGGTCAAAGCCGGCCGGCCGGAGCTGGAGATCGTGGTCATGGTGGTCGGCACGGACGAAGACCCGCAAGGGCTGGCCGGGCAAATGGAGCAGCTGCGCGCCGCCGGCGCGGTGGTGTTTGGCGATCCCAGCGCGGCGCTGGCGCATGTCGCCGGCCGCTTTGCGGGCGCGCCGGCCGCGGAGGCGGGGTACCCCCATGTGGCGCTAGACCTGTTCAATCAGCCGCTGGCCGCCCTCAACGCCGGGGTCGAATCCTTCCACACCAGCCTGACGGCGCAGGGCGCGCGGTCGATGCAGGTGGATTGGAAGCCGCCGGCCGCCGGCAACGAGAAGCTGGCCGGCATCCTGGCCAAGATGAAGAAAAGATGATCACCCATCACCCAGTCACTCAATCCCACCTGAGTGATCACTGATTACGGAGTCGCTATGGACATCGAGCAAGCCAATCAAACCGCTCTCAACCGGATCATGGACGCCCGCCCCTTTCTTAAGGGCGTGGCCCGCGCGCTGGACGTCATTCCCGGCATGCGCCCCAATCTGCTCCTGCACGCCGGCCCGCCGATCACCTGGGCGCGGATGTCCGGGCCGCTGCGCGGGGCCGTGATCGGGGCGTTGATTTTTGAGGGCCTGGCCCAGTCGGAGGCCGAAGCTGTGGCGCTGGTGGAGCAGGGCGCGGTGCAATTCGAGCCCTGCCACGAACACGCGTCGGTCGGCCCGATGGCGGGCGTCACCTCGGCCTCCATGCTGGTGTTTGTGGTGGAGAACGTGACCCACGGCAACCGGGCCTTCTCCAACCTGAACGAGGGCTACGGCAAGGTGCTGCGCTATGGCGCGTACAGCGCGGACGTGCTCAAGAAGCTGCGCTGGATGAACGACGTGCTCGGGCCCGCCATCGGCGCGGCCCTGGCCGGGACCAACGGCATTGACCTGCGCGCCCTGATCGCCGAAGCCCTGCACATGGGCGACGAGGGGCATAACCGCAACAAAGCCACCTCCCTGATCCTGCTCAAGCACCTGGCGCCGCTGCTGGCCAAGACCGTGCCGGACGCCGCCGCGCTCGGGGAGATGCTGCAGTTCATGGGCGATAACGCCCTGTTCGCGCTCAACCCGGTGATGGCGGCCTGCAAGGCCATGCTGGACGCCGCGCACGGGATTGAGGGCTGCACGCTGGTCAGCACCATGGCCCGCAACGGCACGGACTTCGGCATCCGCGTCAGCGGCCTGCCGGGGCAGTGGTTTACGGCGCCGGCCGAGATCCCGGTGGGCCTGTTCTTCTCCGGCTTCTCGCAGGCGGACGCCAACCCCGATATCGGCGACAGCGCCATCACCGAGACGGCCGGCATCGGCGGCTTCGCCATGGCCGGCGCGCCCGCCATCGTCACCTTCGTGGGCGGCACGCCCAAGGACGCCCTGAACGCCACGCTGGAGATGTACGAGATCACGGCCGGCGAGCACAAGCACTTCACCATGCCGGCCCTGGATTTTCGCGGCACGCCCACCGGCATCGACATCCGCAAGGTGGTGGAGCTGGGCATCGCGCCGCGCATCAACACCGGCATCGCCCACAAGCACGCGGGCGTGGGGCAGGTGGGCGCCGGCCTGGTCCGGCCGCCGCTGGCGATCTTTGAGCAGGCGATCATGGCGTTTGCCGAGAAATATGAGCTCTAGGAGAAACCGATGTCCAAGATCTACGACCTCTCCCAGCCGCTGAACCAGGATTGCTCGTTCTGGCCGTTCTACCCGCCCTTCGAGGTCAAATACTTCAAGCGCAAATCCGAGCACGGCGTCAACGCCCAGTACATCCAGACCTCCAACCACATGGGCACGCACCTGGACGCGCCGCGCCACTTCGTGACCAACGGCAAGACCATCGACCAGCTGCCCATCGAGTGGCTGTGGGGGCCGGGCGTGATCGTGGATTTGAGCGATATGCTGGACGATCTGGATGTCTTCACGCCCAAGGATATCGAGGACCGGGTGGAAGTGCGGAATGGCGATATCCTGCTGATCCACACCGGCTGGCACAAGTACTCGTTCCTCAGCCCGGAAGGCGATGAGGAGCGCTACATCCACCGGCATCCCGGGCCGCACTTCGACATTTGCAAATGGCTGCTGAAGAAGAAGATCCACGTCTGGGGCGTGGACATGATCTCCACCGACCACCCCATGAACCTGCCCATCGGGCGTTTCCTGGGCAAGGGCGGCCTGGAGCACTGGCAGAAGGTGCGCGCCAAGGTGGAGCAGAAGTTCGGCGCCGAGAACGTGGATAAGCTGTTCCCGCCGGAGGCCTATCAGCTCACGCACAATGCGCTCTTCCCGCACGACTGCGTGCATGTCGAGAACCTGGGCGGCGATATCGGCCGGCCGGAGCTGCACAACCGCCGGCTGACGCTGGGGATCTTCCCCTGGCTGTTCAAGGGCGGCGAGGCCGCCTTCTGCCGCGCGGTGGCCTGGACGGATGACGAGGCCAAGCCCGCGCGGAAGCCGGCCCGCAAGCCGGCGGCCCGCAAACCCGCGGCCCGCAAGCCGGCCGCCCGTAAACCCGCGGCTCGGCGTTAATC
>JAGOBN010000048.1 GCA_017999235.1 Anaerolineales bacterium
TTATACGCCGAAGCGCGCCAAACCTCAGCACTCGCGGTCCACCGCCGCCGCGATGCGGCGCACCTCGCGGATCAGCTGCGCGAACTTCTCCGGCTTGAGCGACTGGCCGCCGTCGGACAGCGCCTCATCCGGGTGCGGGTGCACCTCGATCACCAGGCCGTCCGCGCCGGCCGCCACCGCCGCCTTGGCGACGGCCAGCACATACTCCCACTTGCCGGTGCTGTGGCTGGGGTCCAGCACCACCGGCAGATGCGTCAGCGCCTTGAGCACCGGCACGGCGTTGATGTCGGTGGTGTTGCGTGTGGATTTCTCAAACGTGCGGATGCCGCGCTCGCACAGGATGACGCGATGGTTGCCCTGGGCCATGATGTATTCGGCCGACATGAGCAGCTCTTCGATGGTGGACATCATCCCGCGTTTGAGCAGCACCGGCCGGCCGGATTGGCCGGCGGTGTTGAGCAGGGCGTAGTTCTGCATGTTGCGGGCGCCGATCTGGATGACGTCCGCGTAGCGCGCCACCAGCTTCACCTGCTCCTCGGACATCGCCTCGGTGACGATCGGCAGGCCGGTGACGCTGCGCGCCTCGGCCAGCAGCTGCAGGCCCTCTTCCCCCAGGCCCTGGAAGCTGTAGGGCGAGGTGCGCGGCTTGAAGGCGCCGCCGCGCAGGGCCGTGGCGCCGGCCTCCTTAACGGCGATGGCCGTCTCCAGCAGCTGGGTGCGGCTCTCCACCGAACACGGGCCGGCGATGATGGCCAGCCGCGGCCCGCCCACCTTGATGCCGTCCAGCGGGACCAGGGTCGGCGTGGGGTGCATCTCGCGCGAGGCCAGTTTGTACGGCTTGAGGATAGACACGGTCTTCTCCACGCCTTCCAGCGCCTCGAACTGCCCGCGCTCAATCGGCCGGTCGTCGCCGATCACGCCGATGATAGTGCGCTCTTCACCCTGCGAGAGGTGCACGCGGTAGCCGCGCGCCTCCACCCGGCTGACCACGCCCGCGATCTGTTCGGCGCTGGCGCGCGGCTGCATCACAATAATCATGGCTCACCTCGTGAGACGCTAGCTCCGCCCGATGGCCAGGGCCACCTGGCGGCACTCCGCCACCAATTGCGCGAACTTCTCCGGCTTGAGCGATTGGGCGCCGTCCGACACGGCTTCCACCGGGTTGGGGTGGACTTCCACAATCAGCCCGTCGGCGCCGGCCGCCACACCGGCGCGCGCCACCGCCGCCACATACTCCCACTTGCCGGTGCTGTGGCTGGGGTCCAGCACCACGGGCAGATGGGTGAGCGCTTTGAGCACCGGCACGGCGTTGATATCGGTGGTGTTGCGCGTGTACTTCTCAAAGGTGCGGATGCCGCGCTCGCACACGATCACGCGCGAGTTGCCGCCGGCCAGCACATACTCGGCCGACATGAGCAACTCCTCAATAGTAGACATCATACCGCGCTTGAGCAGGACCGGCTTATCGGTCTTGCCCACGGCGCGCAGCAGGTCGTAGTTCTGCATGTTGCGGGCGCCGATCTGGATGACGTCCGCGTAGCGCACTACCAGCGGCACCTGCTCCGGGGACATGGCCTCGGTGACGATGGGCAGGCCGGTGGCCGCGCGGGCCTCCGCCAGGAGCGCCAGGCCCTCCTCGCCCATGCCCTGGAAGCTATAGGGCGAGGTGCGCGGCTTGAAGGCGCCGCCGCGCAGGGCTGTGGCGCCGGCCTCCTTGACGGCGTAAGCGGCTTCCAGAATCTGCGACCGGCTCTCCACCGAACACGGGCCGGCGATGAAGGCCACGCGCCGGTCGCCCAGCGCGGCGCCGTTCAGCGGCACGTGCGTGTCCATCGGGTGCATCTCGCGCGAGGCCAGCTTGAAGGGCTTGAGCACGGGCATGGTCTTGTCCACGCCGTCCAGCGTCTCAAACTGGGTGCGGTCAATCGGCCGGTCGTCGCCGATGACGCCGATGATGGTGCGCTCCTCGCCCTTGATCAGGCTGGTGCGGTAACCGGACTGTTCCACCCGGGCCACCACCGCCGCGATCTGCGCGGCGCTGGCCATGTGCTGCATGACGATGATCATTCGGAGGTCTCCTTGAGGGCAACCAGCCGGCCGGCCGGCGCTAAGCGGTGGGGGCGCGGTCCGGGCGCAGGCGCACGGCTTCCCGCAGATAGACATGCCGGAGTTCGGGCGTCCGGCGGTCGGTGTTCCAATGGATCAGCACCCGGATGCACAGCGGCAGGCCGCCCGGCACCGCCATCTCATGGCCGCACAGCAGCGCCAGATCGGTCCAGCCCAGCTCCCGGGCCGCCAGGGCGGGGTATTCGGCGTTGAGGTCCGGCGTAGTGGTAAAGAAAATGCTGGCGAGATCCGCCGGGTCAATCTCATTCTCGGCCACCAGCGCCTCCAGGAGTTCGCGGGTAGCGGCGCGGATCGCTTCCGGCGTGTTGGCGGCGGCGACGGTGGCGCCCCGTAAGCCACGGACAGGCATAGCAGGTTCCCTTCCGGCCCCCGCCAGGCGAACCCGCCCGCGAGGGACAAAAAAAAACCGCGAAGCCGTTGCTTCGCGGTCAGAGTGGTGTGGGCCAGGGCCTCTACTCAAACGCGAACGACGGCTGGGAAGAGCCGCTAAAGTACGCATAAAAGTAAAAGCGCCGCCAGGAATTCATTGGCGCAAGGTTAGCATAGGAGAACGGAACAAGTCAAGCATTTGGCCTCCCAAATTCAATCGTTCAAGCCGGCAGTTTGCACAAATAGAGGCCCCAGATGTTTTCCGTTGACCTGCCCCCCGCCTCGTGTTAAACTTCACACATGCTTCGCAACCGCCGTACCACCACTCCCTTTTCGCAGTAGAGTGCGTCGGCGCGGCTTGTCAGTGTTAGGACCTTCAGCCCCGGCCACTCCGCCGGGGCTTTTTTTCTAATCGGAGATCTGTCCCATGCCTTTGGCTACCCCGGATACCCCCGCCTACAACCTGCCGGTCGAGCACCTTATCCCGGTCAGCGCCCACCTCCAACAGCTGGCGCCTATCCCGCCCTCACGCATGTTCCTGATCAACAAGAGCCTGGCGGTCTACAAACAGAAGCAGCCCGAGGGCAAGACCTATGACGCCTCGCAGGGCGACGGCGGTGCCAGCCTGCCCGGCGTCCCGCGCACCATCCTGGAGCGCGCCGCGCAATTGCAGATCGAGCACGGCACAGCCTACGACATGCCCTTCGGCACTGAGGCTTACCGCAAGGCTGTGCTGGAGAAGTACTGGCAGTTGGACGCGGCCAGCGGGATCGGGCCGAACAATATTATCGCCACGCAGGGCGGCCGGGACGCGCTGGTGAAGGCGTATCAGGCCATGCTGACCCTGGGCCACGGCCGGCAAGGCGATTTGGTGATCGTCTCCCGCGTGCCGTGGATCAGCTATAACTGGGGCCCCTACGGCATCGGCGCCAACGTGCTGCTGGCGCCCGGCCGGCCCGAGGAGGGCTGGACGTACTCCGCCGACGCCCTGCGGGCCTGCGTGGAGTTTGCGGCCCGGGATGGGCGCAAAATCGCGGGCCTGGTCATCACCAACCCGGATAACCCCACCGGCTTGACGATCACCCCGGAAAAGCAGGCGGCCCTGGCCAAGGCCGCGCTGGCCGCCGGCGTCGGGTATGTGCTGTTCGATTGGATGTACCACCGCGTCACCGACGAACAGCCGATGAACCTCAACCAGTTCCTGCAAAACTTCGAGCCGGCCGAGCGCCCGCGCCTGATGTTCCTGGACGGCATCACCAAATCTCTGGGCGCGTCCAACATCCGCAACTGTCACCTGATCGCGTCCGAGGACGTCATCAAGTTCACGGTGGCGCGCGCCTCGCACGCCGTCCTGCCCAGCTACTTCTCGCTGGCCGTGGCGCAGGCCGCTTACGAGCAAGGTTTCGACCAGGCCGCGCGCACGATCATCGAGCCCACCAACGCCAGCCGCAAGGTGCTGCGCGAGTTTCTGGGGAAGCACGGGCTGCAGCACGTCATCGGCAAAGGCTACTACGCCTTCATCAATGTCGGGCAGTGGGTGGCGGCCAAGGGCTGGAAGGACACCGAGGCGCTCGGCCAATACCTGGCCGAACAGCACGGCGTGGCCGTGGTGCCGGGCATCTATTTCTCGGAGTATGGCGCGGACTGGCTGCGCTTCTCCTACGCCACGCCGCCCGAGCGCACGCTGGGCGCGGCCCAGCGGCTGGTGGAAGGCTTGCACGCGCTGGCGGGGTGACCGTACTCCCCGGCATGCGGCACAAGGTCCTGGCTTACATCACCCGGGAACAAGCCGGCGTTCGGCAGGTCCTGGTCTTCGACCACCAGGACCAGCCGGAGGCCGGCCTCCAGGTCCCGGCCGGCACCGTGGAGCCGGGGGAATTGATCGAGCCGGCGCTGTGGCGCGAGATCGAGGAAGAAGCCGGCCTGCGGCCGAGCGTCCTGCGCTTGGTGCGGAAGCTGGCCGAGCATCCGGAGCCGGCCTGGGGTAATATCCGCCATGTCTTTCATTTGGAGGCGCTGACCCGCTTGCCGGAGACGTGGATCCAGACCGTCGGCGGGACGGGCGAAGACCGCGGCTACCAATTTGTCTATCACTGGGCCGGCCTGGACGTGATCTTATCCGGAGATCAACACCGCTGGCTGGCCCGGCTACGGGAGGGTGCCCATGAAAAACCGTGAGGCTTTAACCATTGCCGCCGCCGCGCTGGGCGGGATGGCCGGCGCCCTCGTCGCCGCCCGCATCGGACAGGCGTACCAGCGCGATCAGCGCATCGCCCTGGCGCGCCTGATCGCCCAGAGCGAGGTGCGGGCCACCGCGCGCGGCCCGGTGGAATATGCCGAAACTGGCCGGGGGCCGGCGGTGGTGGTGCTGCATGGCGCCGCCGGCGGCTTCGACCAAAGCCTGCACATCGCCAGCATCTTGGGCGAGGCCGGCCTGCGCTTCATCGCGCCCTCGCGCTTTGGCTACCTGCGCGGCCCCCTGCCCGCCAACGGCACGCCCGAAGCCCAGGCCGACACCGTGGCCGCGCTGTTGGACGCGCTGGGGATTCAATCCGCGGCGGTGCTGGCGGTCTCGGCCGGCGGCATGACGGGGCTGGCCTTCGCCCAACGCCATCCCGAACGCTGCTGGGCGCTGGCCCTGGTCTCGGCCATCACCCGGCCGCTGGTGCTGACCGACCCGGCGCTCCAGGCGTTGACCGCGGTGGTCCTGCGCAGCGATTTCGCCTTCTGGGCCATCCGCCACGGCGGATTGGGCTTGATCGCGCAGACCACGGGTCTCAGCGCCGACGAGCAGGCGCGCCTGGCCGCGCAGCCGGAAGCGCGCCGCGCCCTGGCCGGCTTGATTGATATGGACCCAATCTCACGCCGGCGGGACGGCATCTTGAACGATACCGTCCAGGCTGAGGTCCTGCCGGAGTGGCCGCTGAGCCTGATCACGACGCCGGCGCTGGTGATCCACGGCACGGCCGATCCGCTGGTGCCGTACACGGTGGGCCAGGCGGCGGCCGGCAGCCTGCCGCACGCGCAGCTGCTCACCCTGGAAGGCGCCGGCCACCTGGGCTGGTTTACCCACGCGGCCCAGACCCGGCCGGCCGCGCTGGATTTCTTTAGATCACATGCCCCGAAAGGATAGTTACGACGATGCGCGTCACCGGCCTCGACTATGTCTCCATCACCGCGCCCACCGGCAGCGCCGACCGGGTGCGCGATTTCTACGGCCTGGCCCTCGGGTTGGAGGAAGTCCCCCCGCCGGCCGGCGCGCCGGACACCGGCGGGCTGTGGTTCAACTGCGGCGGCCCCCTGCTGCATGTCAGCCTGGAAGCGGACAGCCGCGCGGCTCACCCATTGGCGTTCCGCGTGGAGGGCCTGGATGATCTGCGGGCCGCGCTCGAAGCCCACGCCTTTGCGGTGGAGCCCGAGGAGGCCGGCGCGGCGCGGCTGCGCTGCCGGGATGCCGCCGGCAACCGCGTGGTGCTGATCGCGCATGTCTCCCCGGCAGGCAGCCTGCTCACGCATCCGGAACTGGTGGCCGATTATGCGGCCGGCGATGGGGATGTGGAGCGGATCGCCGTCAGCGCGGACGGCCAATGGCTGGCGTTCGGCACCTCGGTGGAGAACAACACCGGCCGGCCGGTGGTCACCGTCTGGCGCTGGGGCCGGCCGCAGGAGCCGGAGGTCGTCATCGACATGGCGGCCTCGGTCTGGGAGCTGGCCTTCGCGCCGACCGGCCGCGAACTGGTGGCCCTCTCCGAAGATGGCAGCCTGGAGACCTGGCGCGTGGGCGAGTTTGAGAGCGACCAGTTCGCGGAGCTGCCGGGCGGCTCCACGGGCCTGGCCTATTCACCGGACGGCACCCTGCTGGCAGTGGGCGCCGGCAACAAGGTGGAGCTCTACCGGGCCGGCCTGGACCACCTGCACACCATCCGCCCCGGCCTGGGAAAAATCCAGGCGCTGGCCTTTGACCCGGCCGGCCTGCTGGCCGTCTCGCCGGAAACCGAGCGCATCCAGCTCTGGCAGATCCGGCCGGCCCAGCTCTCGTCCTGGGAAGTGATTGGCCACCAGGCGCCGGCCATCCAGCTCAAGGCCCATCCCTCGCAAAACATCCTGGCCGCCATCACCGACGCGGACCAACTGGTGCTGTGGAACGTGGATCAAGCGCCGGAGGAGCCGGTGGACCTGACCGGCGACCTGGCCGATATTAACGCTCTGGCCTTCAGCCCGGACGGCGCGCTGCTGGCGGCCGGCGACGAGGCCGGCCGGATCCGGCTGTGGGACTGGCACGCCCAGACGGTGGCCCGCGAGCTGGAGGCCGAACTCCCCGTGTTATCCCTGGCCTTTGCGCCCGATGGCGCGCACCTGCTGGTCGGCCACGAAGCCGCCCGGGTGCGCGTCTGGAAGATCAAGTAACCGCCGCGCCGAGGTTCGCGCCTCCGCAGCTCTCGTTTGGGGTCCGCATGAACTTTTCACCCGCCAAGTTCGCCGAGAAATACCTGCTCGCCCGCGAGGCCGCGCTCAAAGCCAATTTCAGCAGCGGCACCACCGGCGCGGAAATCGAGCTCAACCTGCTGGACGATGACCTGAAACCCGTGCTGACCATCGGCAGCGGGCCGGATCGGCAGAGCTTCATTGATTATCTGCTGGCCAAGCATGTGCCGGCCTGGCTGGGGGAGCGCGCCCAGCGCGAGGTCTTCCACTGGATGATCGAATGGGCCACCCGCCCGTATTACTCGGCGATCGGCACGGTGTACGAGCAGCGCCTGCTGGAGGCCATCCTGCTCAATGCGCTCTCGCAGACCGGCCGCGAGTTCGGCCAGCGCCTGTACGCCTACCACGGCAACCTGCTCTACCCGGTCCACGTCGGCCACGACGCCATCCCCGGCGGCTGGAACCTGGCCAAGCGCCGCTATCTGCAGAAGTGCGTGGACTTGTACGGCGAAGCCTTGGCCACGGCCGGCATCCACGCCAATCTCTCCCTGCCCGAACCCCTGCTCAGCTGGGACTTCATGCACCTCTCCCCCGGCGAGCGCGGCGACGGGCATCTGGATACTTACAAGAACCGCGTCTACATCGAAGCCACGCGCCTGATGCGGGCCTTCGCGGCCCTGTTCATCGCCACCAGCGCGTCCACGCCGCTGCGGCCCGAAATGCACGCCGGCCAGCCGCGGGTGGTGCTGACCGACGTCGACTCCAACCGCAACTACACTTTCCCCAACCCGGAGTCGCTGGACATCCCCAGCCTCTACCGCTCGCACGATGAGTATCTGCGCCTGTCCTATGACCTGGTGCGGCGCGGGGTGCGCTTTGGCAACAACAACTGGACGCCCGTGCGCGCCCGCTCCTTCGCGGAGCCGGTCGAGCGCCTGATCCTGACCACCTCGGACCAGCTGCACGCCATCTACCACCGCGGCCTGTACGCGGCCGGCGCCAGCGCCACGGCCGAGACCATGGCCCAGCAGATCGAGCGCGAGAACCTGCTGGCGCGCATCAACATCCCGATGGCGCGCGTGGAAATCCGCACCGATGAGGGCGGCCACCCGCTGGACCTGGATATCGCCAACCTGGCGCTCAAAGAACTGCTGTTGATCCAGTGCTACGCCGACCCGGCCTTCGCGCGCGCCTTCCGCTACGACCATGAAGACCTGGCCCGCGCGCGGCGCAACGAGGCCGCCGCCGCCCACCACGGCTTGAAGGCGGAGATTGAGAATCCGTTCACGGGCAAACCGGTGGGCGTGCGCGATTTCCTGCGCTGGACGCTGGAGCAGGTGCGCCCGCTGGCGGAGGCCATCGACTTCTGGCCGCGCCTGCGGCCGCTGCTGGAGATGACGTCCGGCGCCCCGAACACCGCCGAGCGCCTGCGCGCCAAACTCTTGCAGGCGCTGGGCCGGTCCGAAGTGGGAGAGGGCCTGACCGTGCCGGCCGAACTGCTCAAGACGCTGGCCGTGGACCGCGAAGAGCAGGTGAAGCGCGATGTGGAGACCATCGCCTCCAGCGTGGCGGTGCTGGGCGAGGAGGCCGTGAAACTGCGCGATTTCCTGCAGCGCGCCCGCGACGACGCCCGCCACGACCCGGCCGCGCCCATCCGCTTCCGGCCGCACAGCGAGGCCGTCATCGCCGCGCATTACCCGGACAAGACCGCCGAGATCGTGGACCTGGCTCAGCAGCTGATCCGCATCCCGTCCGTCACCAACTGCCCGGAGGAGCGGCTGGAGGAAGTCCACCGCGCGGCCACCTTTGTGTTCGATTATCTGCGCGACGCCGGCCTGGACGTCACCTACTACGAGCACACCAAGTACCCGGCGGTCTTCGCCGGTTACCCTGGCCAGGCGGCCGCCCCCGTCATGCTCAGCGGCCACTTCGACGTGGTGCCGCCCGAGCCCGATGACAGCCAGTTCACGCCGCGCATTGACGGCGATTACCTGTGGGGGCGCGGCGCCGCCGACATGAAGACCGTCGTCGCCACGTATCTGGTGTGGATGAAGGACACCCTGCAGGCCGGCGGCCCGTTCCCGGGCGTCAATCTGCTGCTGGTGGGCAACGAAGAGAACGGCGAGAGCGAACCCACCGGCACGCCGCACGCCCTGGCCGATCTGGCCGCCCGCTACCCCGGCTACGCGCCCCAGCTGTTTATCGCCGGCGAGCGCACCGGCGAGAAAGGCACCGAACTGACGGGCGAGATCTGCGTGGAAAACCGCGGCGTGATGCGCTTTGAGCTGATCGCGCGCGGCGAGCGCGGCCACACCGGCGTGCGCGGCGCCAACGTGGACCTGGGCGAGCGCCTCTTCCAGGCGCGCACGGCCCTGGCCGAAGTGTTCCAGAAGCTCCTGACGCTCAAGGGCGAGGGCGGCTGGCAATCCCAGTACCGCTTCCCGTTCTTCGCCGCCGGCCAGCCCGGCGTCTACAACATCACCGCCGATCACGCCGTGCTGGGCATCGAAATCCGGTCTATCCCGCAGGACAATCTGGCCGCCATCGCCGAACAGGCGCGCGGGATCTGCGCCCAGCTGGGTCTGGAGATCAACATCCCGGTGATGGAGGGCGGCGTGGCCTGCGCGCCGGATAACCCCTATCTGCTGAAGCTGGTGGAAGCGGCCGGCGCGGCCTATCAACACGCCCCGGTCCTGGGCAAGAAACTGCCCGGCTCCAGCGCACGCTTCGCGCCCGGCGGCCAGGCCGTGGTCTGGGGCCAGACCGGCATCGGCCCGCACGCCAAAGACGAGCGCCACTACATCCCCAGCATCGCCGGCTATTACCGCGCGCTGGTGGAGCTCGGGCGCCGGCTGCGCTGATTGAGGACCACCCCCATGCCGGAACAACCTCCCCGCCCGATGCTGAGCGAAGACTGGCTGGCCGTGCTGATCGCCTTCGGCGTGATTGCGCTGGCCGCCGCCGGCGTGCTGGGGCCGGCCGGCCTGCCGATCACTTTCTAAACCCTTACTTATGACTCTCCCCCAACGCACCGCCTGGCCCGGCCTGCTCGCCCTCCTCAGCCTGGCCGTCCTCGCTTGGTGGCTGACCAAACAAGCCGCCGCGCTGACCTTGCCGGGCGGCATCCCCGGCCGCGCCCTGGAGTATCCGCTGTGGGCGGCGCTGGTCGGCCTGGCCGGCAACGGGCTGTTCAAGCGGGCCGGCGTCTACGCCGCTCTGGAACCCGGCCTGCGCGTGGAGCTCTTTCTCAAGATCGGCCTGGTCCTGCTGGGGGCCAGCATCAATCTGCGGCTCCTGGCGCCCACGGCCGCCGGCGCCATCGCGCAGGGTCTGATCCTCATCACCAGCGTCTTCTTCTTCTGCTGGTGGCTGGGCGGCCGGCTGGGGCTGGATGACAAACTGCGGGCGGTCATGGCCTCGGCCATCGCCATTTGCGGCGTCTCCGCCGCGGTCGCCGCCGCCGGCTCGGTGGTGGCCAAGAAAGAACAGGTCACCTATGTGACCACCCTGGTTATCCTGGTGGCCCTGCCGCTCATGGTGATCGCGCCGGTGATCGCCGCCGGCCTGGGGCTCTCCCAAACCGTGGCCGGCGCCTGGTTCGGCGGCAACATCGACACCACCGCGGCCGTGGTGGGCGCCGGCACCCTGTACGGCGAGACCGCGCAGCAGGTGGCGTCCATCGTCAAGGCCACCCAGAACGCTTTGATCGGGGTGGTGACCTTTTTGCTGGCGCTGTATTTTGCGCTGGTGGTGGAGCGCCGGCCGGGCGAGCGCCCCAGCCCGCGCCAGATCTGGGACCGCTTTCCCAAGTTCGTGCTGGGCTTTGTGGCCGCGTCGGCGCTGTATTCGCTGGGCTGGGTCGACGGCGGGCGCGGCACGGCCGTGGAGGCCCTCCGCAACTGGGCCTTTACCCTGGCCTTTGTGGGGATGGGCTTGCAGCTTTCGGTCAGCGAGCTGCGGCGGATGGGCTGGCGGCCGCTGGTCGTTTTCCTGATCACCACCGTCTTCAACACGCTGGTGGCGTTGGGCGTGGCCTGGCTGATCTTCAGCCAGACGCCGGGCTGAGCGGCCACTCCCCATGCGCCTCACGCGTTACCTCACCGCCCCCGAGTTCCGCGCCCAGGCCGAGGCCTTCCTGGTTCAGCACGAGGCCGAGCACAACTTGATGCTGGGGCTGATGACGTCGCTGGCCTTCAAGCCCGACCTATACCCCAGCCAGCCGTATTTCGCCGTGGTCACCGACGCCGGCCGGGTCAGCGCCGCCGCGCTGATGACGCCGCCCCACGGGCTGGCAGTCTCCTACGCGGCCAGCCCGGAGGCCCTGCGTCTGATTGTGGCGGATGTGGCGGCGTTTCGCCCGGAGACGCCCAGCGTGATTGGGCCGGCCGGCGCCGCCCGCTTGTGCGCCGAGCTTTGGCAGGCGCAGACCGGGCAGGGTTTCCGCCGGCAGATGGCGGAGCGGATCTATCGTCTGGAGCGCGTTATCGCCCCTGCCCCGGTGAGCGGCCAGCCCCGGCGCGTGGAGGCCGGCGACCAGTCGCTGCTATTAAGCTGGCTGGCCGCCTTTCAGATCACGGCCTTTGGCCGCGCGGACGCCGGCGCCGTGACGCGCACCGTCCACAACATGCTCACCCTGCCGCCCGAGTACCGCAGCACTTTTGTGTGGGAAGACCCTTACCCGGTCGCGCTCGTCAGCTGCGGCGGCCCCACACCGCACAGCCGGCGGGTCGGCCCGGTGTACACCCCGCCGGAGTTCCGCCGCCGGGGATATGCCAGCGCCCTGACCGCGGCGGTGAGCCAGTACATCCTGGACCAAGGCTGCCGCGTTGCGACCCTCTTCACCGATCTGGCCAACCCCACCTCCAACAAGATCTATCAGGCGATTGGCTACGAAGCGGTCTGTGACGCGGATCAGTATGAATTCACGGCCGCCGACCGCTGACGGCGGCTGTGCGGCCTGCCCAAAATCTGCGCGCGATCTTTGCC
>JAGOBN010000619.1 GCA_017999235.1 Anaerolineales bacterium
CCAGGCGGTGACGGAGCTGACCATCCGCTACTCGGCGGCTTCCCAGGTGGCCTGGCGCTATAACCCGGCCAGCGGCCGATACACGCGCTGGCAGGAGAAAGAGCCGGGCGGCGAGCTGATCACGCACATGGATGCGCTGACCAACCTGCCCATCACGGCCGCCAATGTGATCCTGCTGCAGGCCAACCACGTCAACAACTTTGTGCCGGAGGATTTCCGCGACGGCGGCAACTGCGGGGTGGAGATTCAACTCTGGACTAGCGGGCCGGCGCGCCTGTACCGCGACGGCGTGATGCTGGAAGCGCGCTGGGTGCGGGATCAGACCACCGGGATGCGCCTGCGCCTGGTGGATAGCGCCGGCCAGCCGCTGGCGCTGAAGCCCGGCAACACCTGGTTTGGGGTGGTGACGTTGAACGCGGTCACGGCCTTGAACGGCCCGCTGTTCGCGGTGACCAACAAGGTGCCAGACACGCGGACCGAATGCC
The DNA here is from genome assembly GCA_017999235.1 of Anaerolineales bacterium. Next base: position 486 of record JAGOBN010000619.1, read on the forward strand.
CGGTGCCGCCCACCGCCACGCCGGACCCGTTGGCGCTGCCGACCGTGACGCCGTAGCGAAAGCGCGCCGGCCGGCGGGGTATAATCCGGCCGCACGCTATCTTGGGAGAGTGCGAATTGCGCGTCTTAATCACCGGGGCCGGCGGTTTTGCCGGCGGCCACCTGGCGGAGTATCTGCGTTCGCCGGCCGGCGGCGGCGGCGACGTGTGGGGCGTTGATCGCGGCGGCTCGCGCGAAGGCGAATACCTGGCGGCCGGGCGGGCGCTGACCGCCGACTTGCGCGACCCGGAGGCGGTGCGCGCCGTGATCCGTCAGGCGCGCCCGGACCGCGTCTACCATCTGGCCGGCCAGGCTTTTGTGGGGGACAGTTGGGCGGACCCCTGGGCGACGCTGGAGACCAATCTGCGCGCCCAGATCAACGTCTGCGAGGCGCTCTTGGCCGAAGGGCTGGCGCCGCGCGTGCTGGTGCTGGGCTCGATGGAAGAGTACGGCCGGGTGGCGCCGGAGGATCTGCCGATCAAAGAGACCCAGCCCCTGCGGCCGGACAGCCCCTACGGCGTCAGCAAGGTGGGCCAGGATCTGCTGGGCCTGCAATACTTTCTCAGCCGCCGTTTGCCGGTGGTGCGGGTGCGGCCGTTCAACCATATCGGCCCGCGGCAGAGCCCCAAGTTTGTGGCGCCGGCTTTCGCCTCCCAGGTCGCCGCCATCGAGGCCGGCCGGCAGCCGCCGGTGCTGCGCGTGGGCAATCTGAACGCGCGCCGGGATTTCACCGACGTGCGCGATATGGTGCGGGCCTATCAGCTGGCCTTGGAACTGGGCGAGCCGGGCGAGGTCTATAACCTGGGCGCCGGCCGGGCGTACAGCATCCAGTATCTGTTGGAGGTGCTGTTGGGCTTGGCGCGCTGCCCGATCCAGGTAGAGACCGACCCGGCGCGGCTGCGCCCGGCCGACGCGCCCGATATCGTGTGCGACGCCGCCAAATTCTGCGCGCGCACGCAGTGGGCGCCGCACATCCCGTTTGAGCAGAGTCTGCGGGACTTGTTGGACGATGAGCGCGCCCGGTTGGCCGCCGGCGCGGGCTAAGCTTAAGGAGGCAAGATGCCTACGGCATTGATTACTGGCGTGACTGGGCAAGACGGCTCCTATCTGGCCGAATTGCTGTTGAGCAAGGGCTATCAAGTGGTCGGGATGGTGCGCCGGACCAGCACCATCAACTTTGACCGGATCCGCCATATCCAAAACGACATTGAGATTGTCCAAGGCGACCTGCTGGATCAGATGTCGCTGGTGGATCTGCTGCGCGAGTACAAACCGGCCGAGGTGTACAACCTGGCCGCGCAATCTTTCGTGCCGACCTCCTGGAAACAGCCCGTGCTGACGGGTGAGTTCACGGCCCTGGGCGTGACCCGCGTTTTGGAGGCCGTCCGCATGGTCAACCCGCGCATCCGCTTTTACCAGGCCTCGTCCAGCGAGATGTTTGGCAAGGTCCAGGAAGTGCCGCAGACCGAGCAGACGCCCTTTTACCCGCGCAGCCCGTATGGCGTGGCCAAGGTCTACGGCCACTGGATCACGGTCAATTACCGTGAGAGCTATGACCTGTTCGCGTGTTCGGGCATTCTGTTCAACCATGAAAGCCCGCGTCGCGGCCTGGAATTTGTCACGCACAAGGTGACGCACGCCGCGGCCAAGATCAAGCTGGGCCGCGCCCAGGCGCTGCAGCTCGGCAACCTGGAGGCCCGGCGGGACTGGGGGTTTGCCGGCGACTACGTGAACGCCATGTGGCTGATGCTGCAGCAGGACAGCCCGGACGATTACGTGGTGGCCACCGGCGAAACCCACTCGGTGCGCGAGCTGTGCGAGGTGGCCTTCAGCCACGTGGGCCTGGATTATCGGGCGTATGTGCGCGAGCAAGACCCGCGCTTCCTGCGGCCGGCCGAGGTGGATCTGCTGGTGGGCGACCCCGCCAAGGCCAAACGGCAGCTGGGCTGGCAGCCCAGCGTCACGTTCCAGGGCCTGGTGGAGATGATGGTGGACGCCGACCTGGAAGCCCTGCAAAGCGGCCGGGAAGTGTAATCACAAAGGATTGAGCGTATGTTGGATGAAGTCACGATCAAATTCGGCACGGATGGCTGGCGCGGCGTGATTGCCGAGGATTACACGTTTGCCAACGTGCGGCGCTGCACGCAGGGGTTTGCGCTGTACTTGCTGGCCAAGGGCTGGGCCGGCCGGCCGGTGGTCGTCGGCCATGACAAGCGCTTCGCGTCCGAACACTTCGCGGCCGCGGCGGCGGAGGTGCTGGCCGCCAACGGCCTGACCGTCTGGCTGACCGACGGCCCGACCCCCACGCCCGTCATCGCCTACGCGGTGGTGGACAAGCAGGCGGTGGGCGCCATCAACATCACCGCCTCGCACAACCCGCCGGCCGACAACGGCTTCAAGGTGCGCGACCCCAACGGCGGCGCCATCGATCCGGACGGGCTGCAGGAGATTGAGCGCCTGATCCCGGGCAGTGAGGGCGTTAAGACGCTGCCGCTGAAGCAGGCGGAGGCCGAGGGCCGGGTGCGCCGGTTCGACGCCTCGACGGCCTACATCGAGAATGTCAAAAAGCTGGTGGACCTGGAGGCGATCAAGGCGGCCGGCTTCAAAGTGCTGGTGGACGCCATGTGGGGCAACGGCGGCGGCTGGTTCCCGCGCCTGCTGGCCGGCGGGCAGACCGTGGTGGAGG